>CANNJE010000035.1 GCA_947504605.1 Chitinophagaceae bacterium | reverse complement strand
GTGCCTCTTATCGAAAACAATGAATATAGCACCGAAGGAGCTGATTATTTTGTAAAAAAGCATATAAATAACCTGCTTGCCCGGGATCACGAAATAGATACAATTTTACTTGGCTGCACTCATTACCCTTTGCTTTTAAACAAAATAAAACAAGTAGTGCCACCTGAAATCATGGTTATTGAACAAGGTTCTATTGTAGCTGAAGGATTAAACGATTACTTGCAACGTCACCCTGAAATGGAAGAACAATGCAGCAAAGAAGGCCATTTGGCTTTTTATACTACCGGAGATGCCAGCGATTTTGATGAACATGCAGCTCATTTTTTTGGAGGACCGGTAAAATCAAGCCATTTGCAGCTATAACTTGAAAAATTAGCATAAAAAATTAGAAAATTTCAACAATCAGCCTTTCCCATTCAGCATTTTCCCCTACCTTTGCCGTCCTTTCACAAGAAGCAGGGATGGTGCCCGGCTTTAGAAATAACGAAACAATATTTTGTAAAGGGAAAAAATTAATAAAATGCCAGGAAAAAAAAGAACCTATCAACCCCATACTCGTCGTAGAAAATCTGTACATGGTTTTCGTGAGCGTATGTCAACTGCTAATGGCCGTAAGGTTTTAGCAAGTCGTAGAGCAAAAGGACGTCATAAATTGACAGTTTCTAGCGAACACGGTTCAAAAAAATAATACATCCTTAGCCTAAGGGCGTTAAAGAGATAAAGTATATTAGCTTCCGTAAATTACGGGAGCTTTTTTAATTTTAGTAATTGAATACAACCCAACGATATTTTTATAAAAAAGAAGATAAACTCAAAAGCCGCAAGGCAATCGAGGAACTCTTTGCTAAGGGGAAAAGTTTTTCTAATTTTCCTCTGAAAGTTATTTGGGTACCTCATAACCCAATGGCTGTGTTGCAGGCGGGTGTTGGAGTAAGTAGCAGAAATTTTAAAAAAGCAGTAGATCGTAACCGAATTAAAAGATTAATGAGGGAAGCGTACCGATTGCAAAAGAATATGCTCAACGAGTCTTTGGAAAAAAAGCAGCAAAAGATGTCGGTGTTTTTTTTATACCTGGGCAAAGAGCTACCAGAATATGACCTCATTTATGAAAAAATGGGTAACTCTATAAAACGTCTCATAAAACTGAGTGATGAAAACGCTGAAAGAAATACTTAGCTGGCCATTTATCTTTCTGATAAAATTATATCAATGGATCCTTTCTCCTTTGCTGGGACCCAAATGCAGGTTTATGCCTACCTGTTCTCAATATGGGGTAGAAGCTTTTAAAAAATACGGCCCGCTAAAAGGCTTTTGGCTTACTATTAAAAGAATAAGTAAATGCCATCCATGGGGTGGTCACGGTCATGATCCGGTTCCTTAGCATTTTATGGTATCAATCAAAATAATCTCTTAGAAAAGCTTTAACAACCGGAACAATTCCTTTTTAAGTATGTTAATGTAAATTGTAAGAATTATGAAAATATTTAATTGTATCATCTGTTGTATGGTTGTTTTTTTGTCTGCATGCGGTCAAAAAGCTGCAAACATGCCTGCAACTGCTACCTCTAAAAAATCGAACCCCATGGAATGGAATAAACTAACACCCGAAGAAGCAAGAGTAATCGTAAACAAAGGCACAGAATATCCAGGAACAGGGGATTTACTAAAGAATACTCAAAAAGGTACTTATATCTGTAAACGCTGCAATGCGCCTTTATATAATTCTGATTCTAAATTCGATTCTCATTGCGGCTGGCCTAGTTTTGATGATGAAATAAAAGGGGCAGTGAAAAGAATATCCGATTCAGATGGAATGCGTACCGAAATTGTATGCGCTAATTGCGATGCACATTTGGGGCATGTATTTCTAGGAGAAGGACTTACTCAAAAAAACACAAGGCATTGTGTCAATTCTATATCCATGCTGTTTGTGCAGGATAAAAAATAAATAAACTTTTAGCAATAAAAAACTCCCGAAGTAGACCGGGAGTTTTTTATTTATGACGATTTTTTGATTAAATTAAATTATGCAACAGCAGATTCCAAACGCTCAGCAACTTTACTCCAGTCTACTACATTCCAGAAAGCGGCCAAATAATCAGCACGTCTGTTTTGGTATTTTAAATAATAAGCATGTTCCCAAACATCGGCTCCTAATAAGGGGAAACCTTTTACTTCTGCAACATCCATTAGTGGATTGTCTTGGTTAGGAGTAGAACTTACTTCTAGTTTGCCGTCTTTCACAATCAACCATGCCCATCCGCTTCCAAAACGAGTCATACCTGCATTGGCAAATTTTTCTTTAAAAGCATCAAATGAACCAAAAGCTTCATCAATCGATTTGGCTAAAAGACCTGTAGGAACACCGCCTGCATTTGGGGAAAGACTTTCCCAGAAAAAAGTATGGTTCCAGTGACCTCCACCGTTGTTGCGTACCGCAGGGCTGATGCTGCCGGCTACTTTTACCAGGTCTTCCAGCGATTTGGTTTCATTTTCAGTACCTGCTACAGCCTTGTTAAGGTTGTCTACATATGCCTGATGATGTTTGCCATGATGTATCTGCATGGTTAAAGTATCGATATGTGGCTCTAATGCTTCGTGAACATAGGGAAGGGGTGCTAATGTGAATGCCATGATGTATAAATTTAAAATGTGTAAAATGTTTTATTTAGAAATGTGTTGCAAAATTAAAGCCTAATTTTCGTAATGCCCATTTTTTTGAAATGATGTTTCTGATTTCGAAAATAGCTTTTTAGTTAGCGCTTGCTTTTAAAAAAATCCTTCATCAGTTTGCTACACTCCTCCTCTAATATTCCTCCGGTAATTACTGTTTTTGGATGAAATGGGTTATTGTTGCCTGCAATTCTTCGGTAACTGTTCTTATCGTCGGCAGCTCCAAAAACGATACGACCAATTTTACTCCAATACAGTGCACCACTGCACATAAGGCAAGGCTCTACAGTTACATATAAAGTGGCTTCCGGAAGGTATTTACTCCCTAAAAAATTATAGGCAGTAGTTAGTGCCAGAATTTCAGCATGAGCCGTACTGTCGGTTAGCAATTCAACTTGGTTATGCGCCCTTGCAATAATTCTATCGTTCAAAACTACAATTGCACCTATTGGCACTTCGTCTTTATCAAATGCGTTTTGTGCTTCTTTTAATGCCTGTTGCATATATTGCTCGTCTGTCATGCTAAATTTTCTAACTTTAAACAAATTTATGGCTATGCCTACTCTAAACCAATTAAACGCAATACGAACTTTTTATAATAGCGGTGTTACAAAATCCTATGGTTTTCGCAAACAGCAGTTAGAAAAATTAAGGGATATCGTTATTGCTCATGAACAGGGAATTTATGATGCATTATTTATTGATCTTAAAAAAAGCCCTGAAGAATGCTGGATCACCGAAAATGGGTTTTTACTGGCAGAAATTAATAACAGCATCAAAAAGCTAGAAACCTGGATGCGGCCAAAAAAGGTAACTACAAACCTGATGAATCTGCCTTCTAAAAGTTACATCTATTCCGAACCCCTGGGAGTTGTACTTATTATAAGTCCATGGAATTATCCTTTTCAATTATTATTAACTCCTTTGATAGGAGCTATTGCTGCGGGCAACTGTGTTGTATTGAAATCATCTGAGTTTGCGCCAGCTACTGCAGCTATCATACAAAAAATAATCAGTCTGAGTTTTGAAGAAAAATATGTCAGTATCACAAATGAAGATGGAGCTGTTATTATTCCTCAAATGATGAACAACTTTTCCTTTGATCATGTGTTCTATACCGGTAGTACGCAGGTGGGGAAGATTATTTATGAAATGGCAGCTAAGAACCTTGTACCTGTTACGTTAGAATTAGGAGGTAAAAGCCCTTGTGTGGTAGAAAAGGAAGTAAATGCAAAAGTAGCAGCAAGGCGGATAGTGATGACGAAATTTTCAAATGCTGGCCAAATGTGTGTGGCACCAGATTATGTGCTTGTTCACAGTTCTGTTAAAGAAGCTTTTGTTCAGGAATTAAAAAATGCTATCAACGAATTTTATGGTCCAGACCCATCAGTGAATGAAAATTTTGGAAAGATTATTAATGAAAAGCAATTTGACAGGCTATGCCAATATTTGCAGGAAGGAACAGTAATTCACGGAGGTAAAACTGATAAAAATAAATTGTATATCGAACCTACCTTGCTGCAAGATGTAACCTTAGATGCTAAAGTAATGAGCGATGAAATATTTGGTCCAATATTACCTGTTATTTCCTTTACAGAAATGAAAGAAGCTTTGGATATCATTGAGCAGCATAAAAATCCATTGGCCTTTTATGTGTTTACTTCTAATAAGCAAAAGGAAGAAGAGTGGCTGCAGGCAGTAGCATTTGGTGGAGGTTGCGTAAACAATGCCGCACTGCATCTCACTAATCACCATTTACCTTTTGGTGGCAGGGGTTTTAGCGGAACCGGCAGTTACCATGGTAAATTCAGTTTTGATACATTTAGTCATAAAAAGGCGGTGATGAAAACACCAGTATGGTTCGATCCTGCTATGAAATACCCACCTATGAAAGGAAAAATGAAATTGCTAAAATGGTTAATAAGATAAACACGATGACATCTAAACAGAAAGTTTTAAAATGGCTTTATCCTTTTTTTGCAAAGCTTACATTGTTGGCCGGCAAAGGAAACAAAACATTAAAATCAAATAAAATGGCTCCAGCTTCTTTTTACGAGCTTAAGGTAATATTGAATAATGGAACCTTATTGAATTTCTCGGATCTTAAAAACAAAAAAGTGATGATTGTAAATACTGCTTCCGATTGCGGGTATACTGCTCAGTATGAAGGCTTGCAGGCTTTACACGAAAAATACAAAGACAGTTTGAGCCTAATTGGTTTTCCTGCCAATGATTTTGGAGAACAGGAAAAAGGCTCTGACGAAACAATAGCAGAATTTTGTAAAGTAAATTTTGGTGTAACATTTCCAATGTCAAAAAAAGCAGTTGTAATTAAAAAGGAAGATCAGCATGAAGTATATCAATGGCTGACTGATGAAAGTAAAAATGGCTGGAATTATGTAGCACCCTCCTGGAATTTTTGTAAATATTTAATTGATGAAGATGGAAATTTGACTCATTTTTTTGAAGCAGGAATTGACCCAATGGGTGCAGAAATAAAAGACGCAATTGAAAATAAATAAAGTAACCTTTTAATCTAAAACAATAGCCATGTTCGCAAAATCAGATATTGAAAAATATTTTATTGCAGAAAAAAGCGAAAGCTTGCTGTTTATGATTATTGGTTTTGCGGCTATTGTTTTGGCACTTGTTTTTTTCTTTTATTTAAAAACTAATTGTTACAAAGGCGCAGCTGTTCCTTTACTAATTGTTGGGTTGATGCATTTTGTAATAGGTTATACTGTTTATAATAGAAGCGATGCAGACCGTTTGCAAAATGTATATGCTTATGACATGAATCCATCGTCTTTAAAAACAAAGGAGATACCTCGTATGGAAAAGGTGAATAAAAACTTTGTCATCTACCGGTATTCAGAAATTGTTCTTTTGTTGGCAGGCATTATCCTTTTCTTTTACTTTAAAAATGATACGACCAAAACTTTTTGGGTAGGGCTAGGCTTGGCATTGGCCATTGAAGCTGCAGTGAGTCTGGGTACAGATTATTTTGCAGAGGCCAGGGCGAAAGTTTATACTACTGGCTTAAAAGATTTTACACAACAAATTAAATAACGGTGTTCTATAAAGGACATTTTTCGTGGTAATCTATCAGCTCAATTGGAGTTCTTTCAAACTCGTAATCTTTATAGTGCACACTGATTTCATCCAGTACTCCGTTGATATCTTCTGCAGTTGGTAGGGTAACCAGCCTTAATCTAAAATCTTTGATACCTGGTAAACCTTTTAAATAATTAGTGTAATGCCTGCGCATTTCATAGATACCCACTTTTGGCCCCTTCCATTCTACCGATTTTTGAAGGTGTGTTTTACATACTTCTATTCTTTCCTGAAGTGTAGGCGCAGGTAAAATGGTTTGTGTTTGCAGGTAATGTTTTATTTCCCTAAATATCCAGGGGTAACCAATTGCGGCACGGCCAATCATAATGCCATCTATGCCATACCGATTCTTGTATTCCTGTGCTTTTTGCGGGCTATCTATATCGCCATTGCCAAAAATGGGAATATGCATGCGTGGGTTATTCTTTACCTTTCCAATGAGGGTCCAGTCGGCCTCGCCTTTGTATAACTGGCATCGTGTACGGCCATGAATAGACAAGGCCTTTACACCAATGTCTTGCATGCGTTCGGAAACCTCTTCAATATTTCTGGTATTATCATCCCAGCCCAACCTGGTTTTTATTGTTACCGGCAGGCTTGTACTTCTTATAACGGCTTCGGTAAGACGAACCATTAGATCTATGTCTTTTAAAACACCAGCACCAGCACCTTTACTTACTACCTTTTTTACCGGGCAGCCAAAATTAATATCTACGAAATCAGGGTTTACTGTTTCGCAGATCCGAGCGCTCATAGCCATAGCATCTTCATCGCCCCCAAAAATTTGAATTCCAAAGGGGCGTTCTTCTTCACTAAAATCAAGTTTTGCCCTGCTTTTCATTGCATCCCTTATCAAACCTTCGCTGCTGATAAACTCACTGTACATAACATCCGCTCCGTTTGTTTTACACACAGCACGAAAGGGTGGATCGCTCACATCTTCCATGGGCGCCAGTAAAAGTGGAAATTCCGGTAATTCTATGTTGCCAATTTTGGGCATATCTATTTGTATATTGCGGTCGCAAACTTACAACTAATAGGCTTAGCTTATGCAATACAAATCAATTAAAGGGTTTTCTGGTGCTGGTGCAGCAGGAATGTTATTCGTTTTTCTAGGGATGGGCTTTATATTAGCCGGTGCTGTTCAATTACTTATAGGCATGCAATTAATTCCTGAAGGAGTGCCTATGGATAAAATGGGGGATGTTATGCTGAAGGCTTTGATGGATCCTAAAAATATTGGAGCAGCAAGGCTGAGCCAGGTTTTAGGAACCTTTTTACTGATGTTTATTCCGGCGGTATTGTATTCGTTGGTGGTAAATGGAAAAAATAATTTCTGGCTTGGATTTAACAGCTATTTTAATCCCAAGCAGATTTTGATAGGTTTTTTTCTGATTCTTTTTGCTAATATGCTTGCATCTCCATTGGCAGATTTGACCAAATCTGTTGTAGCTCACTTCCCTTCAATAAACATATTTGCGCAGCAACTGGAAGATACTTATAATGAACAGGTATTGGCGCTTAGTAATCTAAAAAGCTGGGGTGAATTTATCGTAGCCATCTTTATCATGGCTTTTTTTCCTGCTTTATTCGAAGAATTATTTTTTAGAGGAGCTATGCAAAACCTGCTTGAAAAATGGTGGAAATCACCCTTAATCGCCATCATATTTACTTCTCTTGTTTTTAGTTTGATTCATTTTTCTGTTTATCTTTTTCTAAGCAGAGCAATACTTGGCTTTGTACTTGGATTTATGTATTATAAGACAAAAAATATATGGGTCAATATTGTGGCACATTTTTTAAACAATGCAATAGCAGTGACGCAACTTTTTTATCTAAGTAATTCAAGCGAAAAATTGAATATTGATAAGCTTGATCCAAAACTTCCGTGGTGGTTAGGTCTTATTGCCATTGTTATTTTATATTATTTATTTAAATTACTAGAGAGGTATTCTGAGATAAACAAGGCAAAAATAATGGCTAAAGAGGAGCTGTTATTGGCACAGGAAGATCCTTTTCATTCATTTGCCCAAAATAAAAATAATTAAACGTGGCACTAGATAAAAAAACATTTAGAACCAGAACCTTGACGGCAATTGTATTTGCCTCTGTAATGTTATTGGGTTTATTTACCAATATCTATGCATTCGTGGGTTTGTTTTTAGTAATTATGTTTGGGTGTCTGGTAGAATATGTAAGGCTAACTAAGAAAATAAATCCCAATCGATACTTTGGCTATTTACTCTTTGCCATTTTTTATATCCTTATGCCTATTTGTATGATGATTGACCTTGGTACAGGCCAAACTTTAATTTCTAAAATATGTGGCAGTGGATCGTTGCTTCCAATCTTTTATGCTCCTTTAGTACCTTGCGTCATCATCTTTTCCATCTGGATCAATGATACCATGGCATATATCGTTGGTTCAATGATTGGGAAAACGCCTTTAAGTAAAATATCACCTAAAAAAACTTGGGAAGGAACCGGAGGAGGAGCTGTATTGTGTATTATGGTTATTGCGATACTTGGTTCTTTTATTCCTTTAGCAAAACATATAGCTGTTTATCATTGGATAGCTATTGCAAGTATTTGTGCTGTTTTTGGAACATTGGGTGATCTGCTTGAAAGTAAAATCAAAAGAACGGCTAATGTTAAAGACAGTGGAAGCTTTATGCCGGGGCATGGTGGTTTTTTAGATCGATTTGATTCATTGCTCATAGCTACACCGATGGTTTGGCTATATGTAATACTTTTTTTATAGGTATAAAAGCAGGTTTTAATCAATCCCCCTATTGTAATTGCTTTTCTATAATTAATGCTCGGTTTCCAGTTTGCTCTCAGACTTTGAAATCACTAAAACCTTTTTCAGTACATTTGCGCTTCAATTTTTTTAAATGACTATACATAGAGAAGGTTATAAATCTATCGCAATAGCTACCATGTTATTTTGCGTATTAAATGTAGTGATATTCTGGTTTTTGGGAACTACTGTTTTATGGGTATGTATTTTTTTTCTGGCTATCACATTAGCATTTGTACTTTTTATTGTTTCCTTTTTCAGGATACCAGCCCGGAAACTTACTATTAATGATGGTCAGATCATTTGCCCTGCAGATGGTAAAGTGGTAGTTATTGAAGAAACCATAGATGAAGAATATTTTAAAGAAAAACGCCTGCAGGTGTCTGTTTTTATGAGTCCCCTAAATGTGCATGTGAACCGTAATCCAATAAGCGGCGAAGTTGTTTATAACCAATACCACAAAGGCAAATACCTAGTTGCCTGGAATCCAAAATCATCAACTGAGAATGAAAGGCATAGTGTTGTTATCAGAAAAGGCAATATAGAAATACTTGTAAAACAAATTGCAGGTGCGGTAGCTAAACGAATTGTAAACTATTTGGAAGTAGGCCAAAAAGTTGAACAATGTCAGGAAATGGGCTTTATTAAGTTTGGTAGCAGGGTGGATTTGTTGTTGCCTGTTGGCACAAAATTAAATGTTCAGTTGAATGAAGTGGTAAAAGGGGGCGTAACGGTTATAGGTACACTATAATTACCGTTCATCAGAATTTAACAATCTTGAGGTTCATTTGTATACTTTTAAGCTTAAATTTACCTTTAATTATTAAACACAAAACCAAAAAATAATGAAAAAAGTATTTTTAATAGCTACAGCTGCTTTAATGGTTGCTGGCGTAGCTTTTGCAAGCAACGAAGGAAAAGGTAAAAAGAAAAAATGTGCAAAAGGAAAAACTTGTTGCTCTAAAGACAAAGAAGCTAGTGCAGAAAAGAAAGCCTGCTGCAAAGACAAAGCAGACAAGACTGTTAAAATGTAATTGCTTCCTGAAAATTATTTAGCCTCCTGATTTTATCAGGAGGCTTTTTTATTTAAAAGATTTGTTCTAATTCTTTTAAATGAGTAACCGTGTAAGTTGGATTTATATCAGTTGCGGCATTGATATGATTTACAAAAATGCTGTCCATTCCTGCATTCATTGCCCCCTGTATATCTGCATCAAGATTGTCGCCAATCATGATACTTTGTTTTATATTAGCACCTGCTTTATTAATAGCGAATTCAAAAATCTCTTTTTTAGGTTTGAGGCTATTACTTCCTTCTGAAGTTATTACATGCGTGAAGTATTTGTCTAAGCCACTGTTTTTTAATTTACTCCACTGTGTTTTTTCAAATCCATTTGTGATAAGATGTAATTGATAGTTCTTATTCTTTAAATAGTCCAGTATCTCAAATGTATAGGGAAACACTTTTTTTTGAGTAGGCAGAACTTCTAAAAATCGGGCACTTATTTCTTTAGCCAAAGGTTCATCTGCCACTTTAAAATCCAGCATGGTTCGCCACATACGCTTCCATTTAAGATCATCTGCACTGATTAAACCTTTGTGATAACGTTCCCACAATTCTTGATTATGAAACAGGTACTTTTGGTAAAAATCATCAAAAGCTGCATTAACTCTGGTATTCAGGTCGAAATATTCAAAAATTCCTGTTAAGGTTGTTTCTGCATTTTTGTCAAAATCCCATAAAGTGTGGTCAAGGTCAAAGAAAAGATGTTGGTATTTGTTCATAACTGTTAATTCTGCAAATATCTTTATGCGATAATTGATTTAAAATTGCAAATTACATTAAGTCTATCTAAATATGGAAAATGAAAGAACACTTGCTGGAAATGTTATCATTACAGGTGCAAGCAGAGGCATAGGAAAAGCAATTGCAGAAAAATTTGCAGCTGAAGGGAAAACTGTTTTGCTATGTGCCAGAAATGCATCCAATCTGTTAGCGACAGCAGCGGCGCTGCGGGACACTTATCCGAAGGCAACCATTAAAACATTTATTGCAGATCTGTCTGAAAAAAAGCAGGTGCTCTTATTTGCAGATTGGTGTTTGCTGCAGGGGACGCCTTCTATTTTGGTAAACAATGCAGGGGTATACCTTCCTGGTAATGTAAGTGATGAGCCTGAAGGTCATATCGAAATGATGATGAATATCAATTTTTTCAGTGCTTATTATCTTAGTCGTCAGTTATTGTCAGCAATGCAAAAAGAGGGTAGCGGACATATTTTTAATATCTGCTCAATTGCCTCACTGCATGCATACGAAGGCGGCGGTAGTTACAGCGTCAGTAAATTTGCTTTAAACGGATTTAGCCAAAACCTTCGGCACGAATTGAAGGAAACGGGTATAAAAGTTACGACCGTTTTTCCGGGTGCAGTTATGACAGATACTTGGGGGGATTTTGATAACAGCAATAACCGGATTATGGAAGCAGAAGACGTGGCTTTGATGATTTTAGCAGCATCAAAACTATCAAAGCAGGCAGTAGTAGAAGAAATAACGATGCGACCACAATTGGGAGATTTATAATTAACAGTTTCTTTAACCCTTTCTACATTTCTTAACAGGTTGAGCGACCTCATTTTTTTACTTTTGCATTGTATTGTATTATAACTATGGGTATCATTTTTAAAAAAATATTTTTAAGCAGTTTTACTTTTGGGTTATTATTAAGCAGTGTTATTGCTCAAACAAAATTTTCCGCATTTCTAAGCCCGAATAAAATTGCTAAAGATGAATATACTACCCTTCGTTTAGTTATTGAGAACGGGAATAGTGTGCAAAAATTTTCGCCCCCAAGTTTTAAAGATTTTGTAATTGTAAGCGGCCCAAATCAGGAATTGGGTGAGGTTAATTCGAATGGAGTTTTAAACAAATACATTGCAATCAGTTTTGTACTTCAACCAAAACGCAGAGGTAAATTCATATTGGGCTCTGCCAGTGTAAACATTGATGGGAAAAGTTATTCTACAGCTCCTGTAAAGTTAGAAGTTCAAAGTAGCACCAGAACTCGCATGCAGAATAATACTGTTGTCAATCCTTTCGCTACTATAGACCCATATTCCAATCAAATGGCATCTGAAGATTTTCCGGATTGTGTTTTAAAGAATGGGGAAAAAGTGCAGGAAAAAATTAAGCAGAATATGATGCTCAAATTACAGACGAGTAAATCATCCTGTTTTGTAGGAGAACCCATAGTGGCTTCCTATAAATTGTATACAAGGTTAAAGAGTGATAGCAAACTTGCCAGAAATCCTTCTTTTAATGGATTTTCTGTGATTGATTTGCAACAATCGGATGTAACTGATTATTCAAAAGAGAAATTAAATGGAAGAGCCTACAATGTTTATACAATCCGAAAAGCTCAAGTATATCCACTACAGGCTGGTCTAATTGAATTGGAGAGTGCTGTACTTGAAAATAATGTCGTGTTCTTAAAAGAGGATGCCAGAAATTCAAAAGGAAATTTTGATAATTTTATGAATGGTTCGATGCTCAGCAAGGAAGATGTTATTACACAACAGGTAAGTCTTAATAGCAATTCTTCGAGCATTACTGTAAAACCATTACCATTAAAAGGAAAGCCTTTATCTTTTAATGGCGCAGTTGGTAAATTTGATATAACCGCCAAACTTGAGAAAAATGAATTTGATACCAATGAAACAGGTAAATTAATACTGGAGGTTAGTGGAAAGGGAAATTTGCAATTGGTTACAACGCCTGAAATCATTTGGCCACAACAGTTAGAAGCATTTGAACCGAAAATTACAGACGAACTGGTAATGACAGAAGTACCTGTGAGCGGAAGAAAAATTTTCGAAATTCCTTTTTCAGTACAACGTTCTGGAACCTTCGAAATTCCTGTTATTGAATTTAGTTATTTTGATCCTGTTACAGTTTCTTATAAAATTCTTTATACAAAACCTATAAGCTTTACTGTTAAAAAAGGAATAACACCGGCTTTTATAATGCCAGATACAATTGCTGCAAATCAATCAAAATCATTTACCAAAAGAATATTTGAAAACCGTGGGCTGGTGGTAGCTACTCTTGCTTTAATGATAGGATTGGGTTTGTTTTTCTGGTTGAAGCTTGATCGAAAAAAATCGGCTAAAGAAAGGTCTGTGAGGGATTCGCTAGATCTAAAAATAAATCCTTTGATTCAATTTGCAGAAACTGCCGCACTTGCTCCACAGAATCCACTCAGTTTGTCCGAAAATTGTTTGAACAGTCCTTCTTGTAATGAGTTTTATTCTTTACTAAGCAAAGAGGTAAAAGTGTTTATGGCTAAATTATTTTTATTGGATTTGCATGAAGTAAATCCAAAAAAAATAGCGGAGGAAATGGATAAAGCAGAGATAAATAACGAGTTAATTTTGCAAATGCTGCAATTGATGCAGGATATTGAATGGCAGTTATATACTCCTTTTGAAAGAAATGATGTTATGAAAGAATTGTATAACAGGGCTCAGTCTGTAATACAACTCATTTGTACATATCATTCTACTAGTCGGTAAACTTGTAACCAACCCCTCTTACAGAGTGAAAATATTTTGGGTTACGGCTATCTTCTTCAAAATATTTTCGAAAACTCAGGATGAAATTATCAATGGTTCTTGTAGTTGGATAAACATTATATCCCCAAACCGACTGCAAAATTTTCTCTCTTGTAACGACTTCGTTTTTGTTTTCAATCAGCATTTTTAAAAGCATTCCTTCTCTTTTTGAAAGGGTAATCGTTTCTTCATTTTTATTAAAACATTCCAATGCTTTGAAATCAATTTTGTTCTTTCCAAATTCATAGATATCGGGCAGGGTTTGTTTAATGGCTATTTGTTCGCTTTTACGAATGAGTTTGTTTACTCTCAGGAGTAATTCTTCAAGATTAAAAGGTTTTGTGAGGTAATCGTCAGCTCCTTTTTTTAAACCGAGAACCCTGTCTGAACTACTGTTTCTAGCGCTTAGTATTAATATAGGTATTTCTGTATTGGTTAGTCTGATTGTTTCGCAAACACTGATGCCATCTAGTTCGGGGAGCATCACATCTAGTATGATAAGGTCAAAATGTTCTTGCTGAAATTGGCGAAGGGCATCTGCACCATCATAACTGCTGGCAACCTCATATCCTTCCAGTTCCAGGTTTAGTTTTAGTGCTTCCTGAAGGTTCTCTTCATCTTCCACTAATAAAATTGAAAATACTTTTTCGGCCATAATACTTTTTTAAACAATAACAGCTAGCTGTATAGTAAAGATACTACCAGCATTTGTATTGTTGAGAATGAATATATTTCCCCCGTGATTTTTTACAATTTTTCTTGTAATGTACAATCCTAATCCGGTACCCTTTGCTCTTTTGGTTGCTTCATTTCCCAGTCGGTAAAATTTTGCAAATACTTTTTTCTTTTCATCATCTTCTATCCCAGGACCATTATCTGTAACCTGTAACTCTGCAACAGTATCATTTAGCTCTAGGTTAATGCCAACCGGCATATCCTTTGGAGAATATTTTATCGCATTTTCAATAAGGTTATTTACAGCAATTTGCAAAAGCATAGGATCTCCTGTAATAAAAATTTCTTTTTCAATATTTTTATTAATGGTGCGGTTGGGATAACGTGTAATAAATTCTTCTGTACAAGTATCTACTAGTTTACCCAGATCTATCTCTTCTTTTACAAACCGGTAACCGCCCGCTTCTATTTGAGAGGAAATGAGCATATTATTGCAAAGGGTATCAAGTCTGTTTGTTTCACTGATGGTATTGTAAATAAGCCGTTGCTGTTGATTTTCATCCAGCTTTCTTTTTTGCATTGTCTCTAGATTTAATTTGGCAACTGCAATAGGTGTTTTTAGTTCATGCGTGATGGCCATCATAAAGTTCTGTTGTTCCTGGCTTATTTTAAATTGGCGTCTTACAGCCTTGTAAAAAACCAGTGCTCCAGCCATGATTACCAGTAAAAAAATAGATCCTTCGCCGTTGTATTGATTCACTTTTTTCTTGCTATCATTTTCTATTTTCTCTATTTGTGATTGATAGTTTTGCGCATTTAGTGGAATATTTTGTTTTTTTAACTCACTCATCAATTGGCTTTGATTATTGAGAGTGATAAACCAAAAGATCAGTGCGGCAATAATATAGGCTAGTAATATCCAGTAGATAAAAAAAATGCTGTATATTTTTTTTGATTTTAGGGGCATCTGAAAAATTTAAATGTTCAGCTTTCTAATTTGTTATGTATATAGCAAAGGAGTATAATTTGAAAATATACTATTAACTAAAAAGATTGGAAAGGCTTAGGTACATGAAGTCTCTAAAATTTGAATCTCTTTATGCTTTCGTTAGTTTCGTTTATCTAGTCCCCAAGAAAGTTTATTACGCAATGTTTGTAAAAAATTATTTTCATTGAGTCTTATCAAGTTTATTCCAAAATCTTCTTTTTTTACCGCCAATTGAATTTCTTTCGGAACGATTTCTCTGCGGCTGTCCATGCTGCAGATAAAAGTATCGGCCCTGCCCTCCACTTCAAATGAAACGATCGTATTATCTGGAACAACTATTGGTCTGATGTTAAGGTTATGGGGAGACACCGGAGTAATTACAAAACTTGCACTATCAGGAAATACAACGGGCCCATTACAACTAAGCGAATAGCCAGTAGATCCTGTAGGAGTAGATACGATTAAACCATCGGCCCAATAGGTATTTAAAAATTCACCATTCAAATAAGTGTGAATTTTTATCATGGAAGAAATATCGCTTTTGTGTAATGTAAATTCATTGAGTGCATACGGTACATCCCCAAATAAAGGCAGGTTTGCATCCAAGTGAAGCAAGGTTCTTTTGTCTAAAACATATTTTCTGTCAAGCAATGCTTCAACAGCTGAATTAATTTCTTCTCTGCCAATGTTGGCCAGAAAACCTAGTCGTCCATAATTTATACCTAAAACGGGAATGCCAGTATCTTTTACAAGTGTTACGGTATCCAGTAAAGTTCCATCACCCCCTAGGCTGATCAGGCAGTCAATACTGGTATCCATATCATCACTTGAGTTAAAAGTGGAATATTGTCCGTTAATTTCTACGGCACTATAAAACTGGTTGAAAAAATCCTGGTAAAAAACAGGTTCTGCTCCATGCTTCACAAGTTCACTTATAAGAAGTTCTATATCCTGAAGTTGATTGTTTTCTATACCCCGGCTGTAAATAGCTATTCTCATGTATCTGTAAAGGTTTTTTTAAAAACCGCCTTTAGCATGTAAAAATAACCCCTTTTCGCCTAATTGATTAAAACTGTATTCCAGCCTAAGATTTATGTCATATAAAGAGAGTATATCTAGCCCTAGTCCTCCAGAGTAAAGAAAACGGTTTCCGAGCCGCGTTTCAAAGGCGGGCTTGTTATAGCTATAACCCATATCCGTATAGGTTTTTGCAAAAATGCTAAAAGGAATGACCGATGCTATGCTGTTTTTAAAAGGAATCGGGATATTAAAAGAAATAATTTTTTTCTTTAAAGTGTAATTAGCCATAAAACTTGCCACACCATCAATTACATAGTTTTCAAGCCCCCTAAGATAAAAATCTGAATAGCCCAATGCCCTTTGGTTATAAAATGCCAAATTAAAGGGTGCTTTTATTTTGGCATGTCCTTTAAAACTGCTGTACCAGTTATTATTATGAGGCATGAATTTATTGTAATCTCCTTCAATTGAAAGCATATTAATACCTCCCGTAAAACCAAAACCTCTTTTTAAAATAATTAATGAATATATCTTGCCCTTGAGGGGATAATTAATATTATTTGTGTTTGAGTATTGATATGTATAAACTGCTTCCGGATAACCAACATAGTTTTTTGGGGTATTAAAATAGGCCTTGTTGTAAAAATTTGTAATACTGTCATCTACATTCAAATTAGAATAACTGATGCTAAAAATATGTTTTCTATAATACCCCTTTCTCATAATATAGGAAGCACTTATAGTAAAACTGTTTCGTACAAATCCATCATTTTGATATCTGAGAGGTAGATTCTCTGAGCTGGTTTTATAAGTAATTTCCCGGTTTTGGGTATAACCTGCTGCTACAGAAAACCCCTCTGTAAGTGTTTTATTACTATAGGGTGCAGTATAACTAAAAGATAGATTTCGAGCATAGCCATTAAGTAAGTAAATCCTTAGTTGGTCTCTGCGGCCGCTTAAATTATAGTGGGCGAATTTTGCACCATAGATAACCCTGTCAAGGCTTCCGTTAGAAAGGTTTAGCCATTCATTAAAATTTCTGTCTACAAGTTGAAACTGCGGAGTGGGATAGATATACCATTTTTCTTTTACTGTAACATTTATGCTCACATCCGTAGCCGTATTAAAAAATGGAACTAGGGTAACTTCGGTAAAAAGATTTGTATTATAAATCAATTCCTGTGAGCGTGTAAGCCTTTCATGGAAGGATGTGGCAAACGAAGAATCACCTGTTTTTAAACGCATTTCTCTTTCTATGAGATATTTTTTTGTTTTTTTATTACCTGTTATTTTAATGGACGATATAAAAATCTTTGCAGAGGAATCAACCAGAACCTTTTTGTCGATTTCGTCATAAAAACCCACAGGTAGTCTTTGCGCTTGTGTTTTAGTTGAAAAAATACAAACGAATACTAAAATAACCGAGATAATAAAAAGGCTGTGAAATGGGTTTAAAAATAAGGTTTTAAGGTATTTACCAGGAGTGTATTTGAGAGCAAAAAATTTCATTAAAGAACGCAGGTTTAAATATCCAGGTAATTCATCAAATGTCTGTAATTACTATGAATTTCGTTCTCAAAATTTTCATTGCCAAAAAAATAAATCACATCATATTCATACCGTTCAAATGTGGCTACAAGTGATGAGATTTCACGCTTATTCACATGTAAGGTAACGGTGAGCATTCCTGTATTTGGATCAGCGTTTGAGTTTAAATGTAGAATTGTACAATCATTGCTTTCTACTATACGGCTAATTTCAGAAATGGCAAATTGAGATCTTTCCATTTCAAGAACGATGAGTCCGCCAATCTCATTGGCACCAGCAAAGTTGCCCAATGTTTTTAGCAGGTCTGTAGTTGAAATCACTCCAGATAGCTCTGATTCCTCATTTACAACAGGAACAACATTGGTATCAAATTGGATACTTGCATTTACTGCATTTAAAAAATGCATATTGTCTTTTACAGATACGGGTATAAAATGTTCCTGTAAAACTTCGATGGTTAATTTTTCGTCTTCGGCATCGAGTAAATCCTCTTCACTTATAAGTCCTAGGTATTTATCATCAACTACAACAGGTAAATGGGTAACCTTGAAGTCGTTTACCAATTGTAATGCCTTTATGATACTGTCCTGAAGTTGCAGGCGTGGGATATTATTGTTTATTAAATCTACTGTTAACATGTACTGATTTTTGGAATTACATTATTGTGGCATGTTTTACATTGACACCCGGTTTAATAAGTGAGACCAAATAAATGCTTAAACCGTTGCAGCAGGAGATTTTAATTTTGCAAGAAAATCTTCTAAAATCCTATTAAAAGCTTCCGGCACTTCCATCATTGGAGCATGCCCACATTTATCTATCAAATGTAATTCGCTGTTAGGGATTAAGTTATTAAACTCTTTGCCTACAAATGGAGGAGTTATAGTATCATTATTACCCCATATAAGGCAAGTAGGTTGTTTAATATGTTTAAGTTCATCGCCTAAATTGTTTCGTATTGCACTTTTGGCAAGGGCGATGATTTTAATAACTTTTAGTCTATTATTGGTGATTTCAAAAACCTCATTTACCAAATCATCTGTAGCCAATGCTGGATCGTAAAAAGTAAGAGCTGTTTTATTTCTAATATATTCTTTGTCTCCTCTTTTAGGATAAGTATCGCCCATTCCGTTCTCAAAAAGGCCTGAGCTGCCTGTGAGAATAAGAGATTTTACTTTTTCGGGATTTTTTAAAATATGTACGAGTGCTACGTGGCCACCTAGAGAATTTCCCATCAAATGAATTTGGTCATATTTTCTATGTTCAATAAATTTTTGAACAAATTTCTCTAAGCCACTCACAGATGTGTGCAATAAATCTAGTTCAAGTAATGGTAGTAATGGTACAACCACTTTATGACTATGCCTAAAATGTTCTATTAGGTCTTTAAAATTGCTTAGTGCACCAAACAGGCCATGCAGGAGCATAAGTGTTTCGCCCTGGCCTTCTTCAATAAATTTAAATTTGCCGTCTTGTTTTATATCGTAGGTCATCGTTAGTATTGTAGTAAATCCGTTTGTAATCTATTGCTAAAATAAACGATTTAAATTAAAAATCTGGCATTGCATCAAAGATACCAAACCTGACAGTAAATGCATCAATTATTTGGAACCATAAAATGATGCAAAGTCTATGATTTGTAAGCTTATGTCTGCTTAATTGAGGCTCTTTCGTGGTTGTTTTCCATTAGGCTAAAGATATTACAGAATATCCCATTAAAATAATCAATTAGAAGCCAATTTGTATAATAAGAAAAAATGTAATTTAAAGGGAAAGTAAATATTATTATTTCAATTCTGGGGAGTGGCTAAGTATTTCAAAAAAATTTTCCAGTTGTGAGAAAACATCTTTAAACCATGGAATAACAGTACCCATAGTATTAATTACCATTGGTCCGATAGGTTTAATAAAAGAATAAATCAAAGAAGTATTGGTTGTTTCATCAGAAATGAAATGAAGTTGAACAGCATAAAATAAGAAAACAGACAAAAATATACAGTAGAGTAGCGCATAAAGTACAATCCCTGCAATACGATTTGCCCAACCCAGCAAAACCATTTCAACAGATTTTTGCACTATTTTTCCACCGATATTAACAAGGATTACAATTACTATAAATACCAGTAAAAAGGAGATGAAGGGTAGCCATTTTCCGGAAGTATTAAAAGTTCCAGAAAGTTTTTCTGCTGCTAATGCCGAAAATTTTAATGCGGCTGCAAGCCCCGCAATAAAACCTACCATAGAAAACAAAGCAACGATTAGCCCCTTACTATAGCCCTTTACACAAGCTATTAACATAAGCAACGAAAAAACAATATCTATAAACATAAATAATTAAGCCAGTAACTCTTTTACAATAGCACTGATTGTTTTACCATCAGCAATACCAGCCAGTTGTTTGGATGCAACGCCCATAACTTTGCCCATATCTGCAGCAGTAGATGCTCCTGTTTGAGAAATGATAACAGCTACGGCTTCCCTAATTTCTTCTGGTGTTAATTGTTTTGGGAGAAATTTTTCAATAACATCCATCTCTTCTTTTTCTTTTACAGCAAGATCTGGTCGGCTTTGTTGGGTAAAGATTTCAAAAGAGTCTTTACGCTGTTTCATCATTTTTTGTAAAAATTTCTGTTCTGTAGCTTCATCAATCTCACCATTGGCTCCGGGTTCAGTCTTTGCTTTTATGATTTCAGCCTTAATAGATCTTAAGCTGCGCAATAAGGCTTCATTTTTTGTTTTCATGGCATCTTTCATTTCGGCCATTACTTTTATTTCTAGAGACATAGTGATCTTTATTTTGTTAATGATTTTTAAAGCTGGTGTAGGTAGTTTTTTACCCTTGTTCTTTTATTAGAATTTCTTTAAATTTTTCGAAAAATTCTTTTGCAAAATTTTTCATGTCGTCACTAAGATCTTGCTGGTTGGTTGCTCTTTTTAAGGAATCTGCCATTCCCATCAACATTTGATAGTAAAAATCACCCATTTCGTCAACCATCATATCTTTTGTCCAGAGATCAATTCTAAGGGCGGTTCTGTCAGCGCCGTCCCAAAAAGCAATACTCAAAGCTTTTGCTTTTTGCATCATATCTGCACTGCTATCAGTTGCCTGCCAGTTTATTTGTTCGGGGATCTTGTTCGGATCCAATAGTACATCTACTTTAATGGTTGATTTATGCATGGGGTTAAAATATTAAGTTGCAAAGGTAAAAAGGATTGTTCTTTAATTAGGGTAACAGCCTAAAATAGTTTGCCATAACCTTTGGTTACTTTCTTCTTGGTTATAAAGGTTTGCAATTTCCTGTCCCTTTTTGATATAAACATTTCTATAGGTCTCATCTTTGTATAAGAGCATCATATATTCTGCTATCTTTTTTTCATCTATGGGAGCGTAGATTACCGCATCTTCATAAATCGTCCTGTTATTTTCAGCATCAGTGGTAATAAGAGGTACCATTGATTGCAAACACTGCAATCCCCAGTTTTGAGCGCTGATAAAGGTAGGAAGAAAGATTCCTGCATATGCAGCAGCAATAATGCTAGCCTCTGTAAATTTAGATTCGTAAGGAATAATCTGTACTTCCTGACGGTATTTATAAATATGAAAATCTTTTATTGGATTGTGATTGAGTTTATTAATTAATACAAGTTGCATTCCAGACTTGAGTCTTTTCTTGAATAACGAAAAAGCTTTCAACAGGGTTATTAGATTAGATGCTGTAATGCTAGAACATTCGCAAACAAAAAATTCATGTCCTTCTGTATATTTAGCCAATATTGTTTCTTTGTTATCTATGTTGATGGGTTGATAAGCCTTTTCAATTCCATGCAATATTGTAGTAGTTTTTTTTGCCAGAATATTATAATGTTCAATTAGTTTAAGACCAATAAATGCTTTGGTTACGCAGATAGCGGCGGCTTTTACAGCAAACTTCGAAAAATTTCTTTTTAGGTATCGGCAATATTTCTTTTTTAGTGGATTTTTTTTATCCTGCAAAAAATCGTCTTTTATTACCATTACCTGTGCCGTATTTGTTTGAAGGCTGCATACGCTGTTTTCGCTGATAAAAATGGCAGCGTTATACTTTGTTAATAATGCAGGTAATTTATACTGATACCAATAATGTAGCAACAAACTGTTTTTTATCACAGGGCTGATGGTAACCAGCGTACAATTGTCTGTAAATTTTGCAGTGGCAATTGTTTCTTTATCAGAAAAGATAATAAAATGATTTTCTCGGTATTGTTTTGCAAGACCGCTAATAGATTCCAATAAAAAGGATGGATGCTGTTTGGAAGGGTCAATATGTGCGGCAATTATCATTCTATAAAAATAAACAACATAAATGCCCGTAAAAATAAATTACTTAAGCACTTTTAATTTAACAGTTTCTATCCGGGTACCGCTAACACCTAAAATATCGAATTCATAGTTTCCAACAATAATGCGTTCCTTTTGCTGAGGGATAGATTCATTGTTTTGAATAATAAATCCTGAAAGTGTTTCAGCATCTTCATTGTTCTTAAACTCCAGACCATATTTTTCTGTAATAAAATCCAGTTCTAGCCTACCACTAAAAAGATATTCGGTTGATGATAATTGTTTATTCACTTGTTCGTCCACGTCATCGTATTCGTCCTGTATTTCTCCGAAAATTTCTTCCAGCAGATCTTCCATTGTAACAATTCCCGCTGTACCACCAAATTCATCTATTACCCAAGCAATGGTTTTACGTTCTTTTGTAAACTTATTAATTAAGCCCGTTACACTCATGCTTTCCGGAACGGTAGGGATAGGTAATAAAATTTCTTTTACAGAAGTGGGGTTTGTAAATAAATCCAGCTGATGAATATAACCAGTGATATTATCAATGTCATTTTCATAAACAACCAGTTTACTTAGTCTTGTTTCAATAAAACTGTTTTTTACCTCTTCCATTGTACTGCTCTGAGGGATACTTACAATTTCTTTTCGGGGAACGAGACATTCTCTTAATTTGATGTCGCTTATAGAAAGTGCGTTTTCAAATAACTCTTTATTTATTTCTGAATTTTCATCGTCTCTATATCCTTTGGTTTGCTGTATAAAATGTTCGAGATCTATTTTGCTGAACATTTCTCCCTTTTCAGATAATTTTACATTAAAGACATATATAAGAATCCATTTTGAAAACTCAATAAACATGGCAGATATTCCTGCAAACAACCATGAAAAAAAACGAGCAAAATAACTGACGATACTATTTTTTAAAACAGTATTGTGCCTTGCCTGAAAAGCAGCTTTGCTAATAACGATCAGCGATAAAATAATACTGGTGGATAGTAGGGTTTCAAAAAATAGTTTGATATAATTAATATAGTTTTCTGCAGCAGGAGGAAAGAATTTTTTCACCTCTACCCATACAGGATTGAGCATTTCACCAACGAGTAAACCATAAATGACCAACACAATATTAATAGCCACGAGAATAGTGCCTATGAATTTTGTAGGATGTTCAGAAAAATCTCCCCATGTTTTTCCGCTATAAGTTCCTTGTTTTTTACTTAGCTCAATGGATAATTTATTGGCTGAGATAAATGCAATTTCAATGCCTGCGAAAAAGCAGATAAGAACAATAGAAATGAAAAAAATGGTAAGTAGAATAGAATATTCCATATTATAAAAATAAGAAAATAAGATCAATCATTTTTGTGACCTTCCTGTAGCGCCTGACCAATGAAATTATTTACAAGGGTTTCTGCTTCGGCACAAGCTTTATTAAGTTCATCATTTACGATTACTTTATCAAAGTGACTTTTAAACGAAATTTCATAAGAAGCCTTGTTTACCCTTGCTGTAAGGGATTGTTCCGTTTCTGTCCCCCTGCTTTCCAGCCTTTTTTTTAGTTCAGCCACGGAAGGCGGCTCAATAAACACACTCAATGTATTGATGGGGTATTGTTTTTGCACATGTAAGGCACCCTTAACATCAATATCCAGAACCGGGATTTGTTTGTTCGCCCAAATTCTTTCCAATTCAGCTTTGAGGGTACCATAATATTTGCCTTCATACACCATTTCCCATTCTGCAAATTCTTTATTCTTTATTTTGTCTTGAAAAGTTTCTTCACTCATAAAGTGATAATCTAGCCCATTTACTTCATTGTTTCTTGGGCTGCGTGTTGCTGCTGATATGGAAAAAGCCAGTTGAGGGAACTTTTTCATCAGGTGTTTCGTAATAGAAGTCTTGCCTGCACCAGAAGGTGCCGTGATGATTAGTATTTTCTGGTAATAAAAACTCATGTGCAAAGAAAAGAAAAGAAACAGGAACTACCCAAAAGATTGCCAAACTCATTGATAAATTGGCTTTTTGAAGCTAGATAGCTATTCTTTTAATATCAGCACCTAGGCTTCTTAACCGCTCATCTATATTTTGATAACCACGGTCTATTTGTTCAATATTCTGTATGGTGCTTTTCCCTGTTGCGCTTAATGCTGCAATTAAGAGTGCAACTCCAGCTCTTATGTCTGGGCTGGTCATTGTAATTCCTCTAAGCTGTGTTTCTCTTTCAAGGCCGATTACAACTGCACGGTGAGGATCACATAAAATAATTTGCGCACCCATTTC
>CANNJE010000034.1 GCA_947504605.1 Chitinophagaceae bacterium | reverse complement strand
GAAGGCTTACCATCAAGCGACCTCATTGGGGGAGACCGTGGTTTTAGAAGACCAGGTTATATTATTTCAGCCGAGCCAGCCATCATGTATATGTTTAAAAAAACCAGTGTAAATCTGTCTATTCCATTTGCCCTTAAAAGAAATCGTACACAAAGTGATTCCGATAAACGGCGGACTGTTGATACCGGCATACACCAGCAAGGTGATGCCGCTTTTGCAGATTACCTGATTAATGTAGGATTAATTTTAAAGTTATAGCTGTATATAAATTTTTATGAGGCAATGGGTTACTCGGCAATTCTAAACCTGTTATTATTTTTTTTATTGATGCCTGCAGGGGTTGAGTAGTATGCAGTATATCATAAAGGCCTTTTCCTACTACGCCGAATCCAAAGAGACCGATATTGAGTTGTTTGTTTGACATGATTTATTTTTTTGCGCCAAGCTGCAAATGGGCGATAAAGAAAGCCAATTCCCCAGATTTGGAAAAAACAAATCCTAAAACAAGCATAGGTTTTTAATAGAAGGATCGTTTAATATCTAAAAAGTTTTTTTAACGTCGAAGCGCTGTTGCCCCATAATTACCAAAATGGTGAAAAATGGCCTTTTCATTCTTATTTTACCTGTTGTATAAGCTGATAATCAGCCTGTTTAATCATTTTATATATTTCTGCAGCTTTGTTTAAACAGGCTAGAATAATAAGTATTTCCACTTATCAAAACCTGTTTAATATACGTAATTAAAGAAATGGTAATGAGCATTAAGATTATTTGCAAATGCATGTATTTACATTACACGTTGTATTTCTCTTACCAAATTAATTGTACAAATTTTAGAGTTGAAGACTTTAAGAATTGTATCTAAATCAATACTGAAACTAAAAAAATGAAAATCCACAAACAGCATTTTGTAAACAATAAATGGGAAGCTGGTTCTACTGATTTAAATCAGGAGAAATGTCAATTGGTATTGGTCTTTGGATCACCTGAACTGATTGTTGATCCTGCTATTTTCGATCATTTAAAGAGCAGTTATCCCAATGCAGCCATTGTCCTATCTTCTACAGCAGGAGAAATTATAAACGAGTCGGTTTTTGACGACAGTGTGGTTGCTACTGCAATCGAATTTGAAAAAACGCAAGTAAAGAGTCTTAGCGTAAATATTAGCGATTTTGACAGCAGTTATGAGGCAGGTATTTTTCTAAAAAAGCAATTGGATGCAGCTGATTTGTCGGGAGTTTTTATTATTTCTGATGGCACCATTGTAGATGGTGCTGACTTGGTGAAAGGACTTGCAGAAAATAATACAAAAAATATTCCTATAACAGGAGGGTTGGCTGGTGATGCAGTAAGATTTCAAAAAACATTTACTGGTTTAAATGAAATTCCTATGCAGGGAAATATTATTGCAGTAGGTTTTTATGGCAGTCATATTTTTATTGGCCATGGTTCTCTTGGAGGTTGGGAAGAGTTTGGTTTTGAAAGGGTGATTACCCGTTCTCAAAAAAATATTTTACACGAAATAGATGGAGATAATGCGTTAGGTCTTTACAAAAAGTACCTGGGCACATTTGCAGATGAACTTCCTGGGTCAGCATTACTTTTTCCGCTTTCAATGGCGGTAGCGGGTTCGGATAAACGTATTATCAGGACCATTCTTGCTGTAAATGAAGAAGACAAAAGCATGGTATTTGCCGGCAGTGTTCCACAGGACAGTAAGGTTAAATTAATGCGGGGTAATTTAGACAGATTGGTGGAAGCTTCTGCCACTGCAGCACAAGATTCCTTAACAAGGCTTGGTAATCTTAAGCCGGATCTTACTTTGCTGATAAGCTGTGTTGGACGTAAAATAATACTTAATAAAAAGGTTATTGAAGAAGTTGAAGTAGCCAGAGAAGTTATTGGGGTAGACAGTTGCATAACCGGGTTTTATTCCTACGGGGGTATTTCGCCTTTAGATAATACGACTCCCTGCGAATTGCACAACCAAACCATGACGATCACAACATTTGCAGAGGATTAAAAAATAGTATAAATAAATGAGCATGCGATGTTATAAAAAATAACTACAGCTGCTTTTTTAATACGGGATTGTTTTAGAAAATAAAAGAGCTGACCTCATTGGTTGGCTCTTTTAGTTTTATCAACCAGCGCCGATGGGTAAAAGATATGGGAACTGCTACTTGTTGAAAAAATCCTGCAGACAGGTAGTATGGTCAATTTGAACATCTTTGCACCTGAAGTGGGTATTAGGATGGGTTCTTTGCGGATTTTGAGGTTGATCTTGTTTCTTTTCTAAAAAAATAATGATAAGATACATCCGGTTAAAACTGCTGTTATCGTTTTTGAGGACATAAATACTTAATTTTGAGATATTAATAACTATTTAGATTCACGAGTACAAAATTTCTATAAAACCCGCAAGCCAATGGCTACTATTTTAATAATTGATGATGAAAAAGCGATTCGTAAAACGCTTACAGAGATCCTGAGTTTTGAGGGATACAAAATAGACGAAGCCTCCGATGGGGAAGAGGGATTAAAACGTTTTGGCGAAAAGTCATATGATGTAGTATTGTGCGATATTAAAATGCCCAAACTAGATGGTATAGAATTTTTAGAAAAAGCAAAAGGTATCAATCCGGATGTGCCGGTGATTATGATTAGTGGTCACGGAAACATTGATACTGCAGTAGAAGCTGTAAAAAAAGGCGCTTTTGATTATATCAGCAAACCGCCTGATTTGAACAGGCTGCTGATTACATTGCGCAATGCTACCGAAAAACAGGATCTGGTAGCACAAACAAAAGTGCTGAAGCGTAAAGTGAGCAAGGTACAGGAGATGGTGGGGGTAAGCAAACCCATTCAAAAAATAAAGGATACCATTGAAAAAGTAGCGCCTACAGATGCCCGTATATTAATAACAGGCGAAAATGGGGTAGGTAAAGAATTGGTGGCACGCTGGATACATGAAAAAAGTAACCGTAAAAGCGGACCAATGGTGGAAGTGAACTGTGCTGCGATACCGGGCGAACTGATAGAAAGCGAATTGTTTGGCCATGAAAAAGGATCTTTTACATCCGCCATTAAACAACGTATTGGGAAATTTGAACAGGCCAATGGAGGTACGTTGTTTTTGGATGAAATAGGAGATATGAGCTTGAGTGCCCAGGCAAAAGTGTTGCGTGCATTGCAGGAAGGAAAGATTACCAGGGTTGGTGCAGAAAAAGATATCAGTGTGGATGTGCGGGTAATAGCCGCTACCAATAAGGATTTGCTAAAGGAAGTAGAGGATAAAAATTTTAGATTGGATTTGTATCACCGCCTTGGTGTGATCATCATTCATGTTCCTTCTTTAAAAGAAAGAAGGGAAGATGTACCGCATCTGGTGCATTATTTTTTGGAGCTCATTGCCCAGGAATATGGTCAGCCGGTGAAAGCGATCGATCCAAAAGCAATGGAGGAATTACAACAATATGACTGGTCGGGCAATATCAGGGAATTGAGAAATGTAGTGGAAAGGCTGATCATATTAAGCGGCAAATCTATTACGGCAGAAGACGTAGAAACCTATGTGTTACCTAAAAATTAGGTTTTAATTTTATACAATAAATAGTTAATTATTACCCACACCGCTGCCACTTAAATAATGAAAAGCTGTTTTTAAATAACACATCATTACTTTTGGGCCTGAAAAAATTTTACTTATGAGTATAGGCTGGATCATTTTTATTATTACTGTTATAGGATGGCATGTAGGATTGTTTGGAATGTTTAAAAAGGCCGGCATAGAAGGCTGGAAGGCATTTGTTCCTTTTTACAATACCTGGTGTATGGTAGAAATAATGGAACTAAGAAAATTCTGGTTCTTTTTACAGTTGATTCCAATTGCAGGACAATTTATTACCATTTGGATATCAATTAAGTTCGTAGAACATTTTGGCCGTTTTGGAGTGTTGCAACACGCAGCTACGGTATTGGTTCCTTTTATATATTTCCCCTACCTTGGTTTTTCGCCCAATGAAAGATTTGCAGGAAAAAAAGTAGTAGATAATTATAAAAAATCGGGTGCCAGAGAATGGATTGATGCTGCAGCTTTTGCCATTGTTGCGGCAACGCTTATACGCACTTTTGTATTTGAGGCCTATACGATCCCGACACCATCTATGGAAAAAACATTGCTGGTGAACGACTTTTTGTTTGTGAGCAAATCGAGTTATGGTCCACGTATTCCCAATACCCCCATTGCAATGCCCTTTGTGCATCATACAATGCCATTGGTGAACAGCAAATCCTATACAGAGGTTATCAGCATCCCTTATACCCGCTGGTTTGCCAGCCCGGTAAAAAGAAACGATGTGGTGGTATTTAATTTTCCGGTAAATGATACATTGATCAATGATGAAATAAATTTTGGCAGCCGCACTACCTATTACCAAGCCATCAGAGATATGGGGCGTGAAAAAGTATGGGAAGATTATGGCAACATCATTATTACCAGACCGGTTGATAAAAGAGAAAACTTTATCAAACGTGCAGTAGCAGTTGGTGGCGATACGCTGCAGGTTAAAGAAGGAAGGGTATATATCAATGGAAAATCGGATGATGAATTTCCGGCTTCAGAACGTTATTATAAACTTACCATACCGGCTAACGGATATGTAGATGCTGATATGCTGCAACAAATGGGAATTACGGTAAGAGAAAGCCAGGGTGATCTTCAACAGCTTCCCGACAGGTCTTACCTTGTAAATGTAACCAACAAAGAAAAAGCGGCTTTAAAAATACCTGCAGAATATACTTTGTTGCCTTTTATTGTAGAACCCAACAATCCTTATTATTCATCTATGCAGTTATTCCCTTATTACGATACCGCACATAAATGGAGTGTTGATAATTACGGCCCATTGTTAATTCCTGCAAGAGGAACAACCATAAATCTTACGGCGGATAATCTTATTCGTTATCAGCGCTGTATAGAAGTATATGAAGGCAATAAATTTGAAAACAGGGGGGGTAAAATATTTATCAACGGACTGGAAACCGGCACCTATACTTTTAAAATGAATTATCATTTTATGATGGGAGATAACCGACATAATTCGCTGGATAGCCGTTATTGGGGTTTTGTGCCGGAAGATCATGTAGTGGGAAAGGCATCGCTGATATGGTTTAGTTGGGAAGGCGGACCAAGATGGAACCGTTTATTTAACTTAATTAAATAAAGGGTTGCAATTTAAATAAAGCGTACTTTTAGTATAACAAAATTTCCTCTTTGTAGCAATACGGAGAGGATTTTTTATCTAAAAAAAGATTATGAAAAGAGAAGAAGTAAAATTTGAATATGATGTTTTTGAGAACAGTGAAGAGCTTACGGAATCGGATGCTGCTTTAATGGACGCTGCCAGAAAAGTAACCACAAAAGCATATGCGCCCTACAGTAAATTTTTGGTAGGCGCTGTTGCAAAATTAGTAAATGGCGAAACCGTTTCTGGTACTAACCAGGAGAATGCTTCTTATCCTGTGGGTATTTGTGCAGAGCGTGTTTTATTGAGTGCTGCATCAATGTTGTATACCGATGTTGCAATTGATACCATTGCTATCACCTATCATAATTTAAATGGCGAAAGCAGTAAACCTGTTTCACCCTGTGGTATGTGCAGGCAAGCGTTGAAAGAATATGAAGAACGCACCGGACAACCCATCCGTTTAATTTTGGCAGGCATGACTGGTAAAGTTTTTATCATAGAAAGGTCAACTCAGTTATTGCCTTTTTCATTTGGTGGTGCTGATATGAAGTAGGTGGATTGTTGAATTGTTAGATTGTTGTATTGTTAAGGTTTGCAAAGATGTTGTACCTTTTTTTAACGTCGAACTTTTTGAACGTTGAATTCCCTCACGGCTTCTTCACAACCCTGTAAATAACCCCGCTATAATCATCGCTGATAAGCATAGAACCATCTTGTTTGATTGCTACATCAACTGGTCTGCCCAATACCTTTCCGTCTGGTTGTAGCCAACCTTCTGCAAATATATTTGAGCCCATTGATTTTCCGGTTGAATCCAGTTTTACGGTAACGATTCTGTAGCCAACGGGTTCTGTTCTGTTCCAGCTACCGTGTTCGGCAATAAAAATTTGATTCTTGTATGCTTCCCCAAACATGGTTCCTGTATAAAAGCGTAAACCCAGGGATGCTACATGTGCACCCAGTTTTTCGACAGGGGGCGTATAGTCGCTGCAATTTTTCCCTTTGCCAAATTCCGGATCGGGGATATCGCCCTGGTGGCAATAAGGATATCCAAAATGCATTCCGGCTGCAGGGGCATTGTTTAATTCATCCGAAGGGATATCATTTCCCAAAAGGTCACGACCATTATCGGTAAACCATAATTGTTTGGTAACCGGATGCCAGCTGAATCCTACGGAATTTCGGATGCCATTGGCAAATATTTCCATACCGGTTCCGTCATCATTGATGCGGGTGATGGATGCGTAAACAGGTTTTTCGCTTTTGCAAATATTACAAGGAGCACCAACGGGTACATAGAGTTTCCCGTCAGGGCCAAAGGCAATAAATTTCCATCCATGATGCTGGTCTTCGGGATATTTATCAAAAATTGTTATTGGTTTCGTCGGATTGGCAAGGTTTGCTTCTATATTTTCGAGTTTTAAAATACTGGAAATGGTAGCAATATAAAGATGCCCATTTTTGAAAGCCACACCATTGGGGCTGTTTAAACCGGATGCAACCACATATACTTTATCTGCTTTGCCATCATTGTTTTCATCTGTTACTGCATATACTTTGTCTTCTGATCTGTTGCCAACATATAATACGCCGCTTTCTGAAAGCGTCATACTTCTTGCATTGGGTACTTCCGCATATACACTGATAGAGAAACCTGGAGGAAGTTTTATTTTATCAAGATTGTATTTTTTAGAGAGGGTAGTACTGTCTGTATTGGTAAGGGTTATTGGGGCTGTTGTTTTCCCGCTGTTGCAAGAAAGCCACAAAAGGCAGACAAGTAATGGAATTGTATTTTTTATCATCCTGGTTGGATTTATATGTTTTTTAAAATAAAGTTTGTACGCCATTTGTATATTTTGCTTCATGGTCAAGCAGCCATTTTTTTCTCCATAGATCACCGGCATATCCAACAAGATCTCCCTTGCTTCCTATTACCCGATGGCAGGGAACAATAATGGCAATATTGTTTTTTCCATTTGCAGTACCCACTGCTCTTATTGCTTTTACATTACCCAGCTTTTTGCTCAGCTGAAGATAACTAATTGTTTGTCCCGGTTGAATATTCAACAATGCTTCCCATACATTTTGTTGAAATGGGGTGCCTTTTTGAAGCAGTGAAAGATCAAAGTTTAGATTGTTACCCGAAAAATAATCGTTTAGTTGTGCCACAGTTTTTTTTAATAAAGCAGTTGTGGGTACTGTATATTCAACCCTATTAGTTTCCTTCATACCATTTTTAGCCGTACTTACAAAAAGCAGTTTGTGAATACCTGCTTCATCAGCACTTATTTCTAAAGTGCCTAGTGGACTGTTGTAAAAAATGGTTGCTTTTATCATATAACATTAAAATTATAAAATTGTTTTGTAAAGCCTTACCCGTTCTATATTTGCACTATAAATGACTACCGAAACTTTAACAGACACCCGTTTTATTGAAAAAGCCATGGCGGCGGTGGCGGATCCTTACCGTATGAGTATTTTGCAGGAAATATTGGAAAAGGGAGCTATTCGTTGTTGTGATGTGGTTTCACTTACCGGTTTGGCTCAACCTACCTGTTCGCATCATATCAAATTATTGTCGGATAGTGAATTGATTGAATCCAGAAAAGAAGGAAGGAATAATTTTTTTACGTTGAATAAAGAAAATTTCAAAAAGCTGGGTGATTATTTTGACCAGTTCTCTAGTGTCTAACCTATTTTATCTCCATTGCTAACCGGCATGGATGGCTGCAATAGTACCACTTCCTTATTTGTATTGTATACTCCCAGCACCAGACATTCGCTCATAAAATTGGCAATTTGTTTTGGCGGAAAATTTACGACTGCAATTACCTGTCGACCTATTAAGGATTCTTTGCTATAAAGAGTGGTGATTTGTGCAGATGATTTTTTTATACCTAATTCGCCAAAGTTGATGGATAGCTGGTAGGCAGGTTTTTTAGCTTTGTCAAAATCGTACACTTCTTCAATGGTACCAACCCTTATATCTACTTTTTCAAAATCGTTCCAGCTGATCATAAGTTTGTAGCATTGTTATTTTATTGATTCCGTTTTGATAACAGCACTGATATTGATTGGCCCAAATATATGTGGGAACAGCTCATTCAAAGAAGGAGCGAGTTCATATTTTAAGGGAGAAGTAAGCAGGCTTTCATCGATATGTAATAACAGCAAATCGGTTTCGTTTTTATAAAAGCGATCTAACACCGTTGCCACTTGTTCTGAAGTACTGTTGTGTATAAACCCTTCGGTGGCAAGCGATGCAGCTTCGTAAAATCCTGTTGGCAGGGCTTGTTCCCATGCTTCTTTTTTTGTTATATGGTAAATCATTTTTCTAAAATATTGGCCAGTAAATGCAATTCATCCATTTTATATTGATTGTGTGTGTTGTCGAAACATTTACTCATTTCTTCGAGTAAAAACTGGATGATTTTTTTATTATTCATCGGTCTAAAAAAATGGGGGGTAGGAGGAACCGATAAACGTTTAAAATAATTTTCCACGTCTTTGTGAGAATATAATTGACCTGAGAGTGTATCGATGTAAAATTTTATTTTTTCTGAAGGGTGACCCGCAGGGTTTAGCAATTCATACTGATCATCATAAAATCCTAGTAAAAACTGTCTGGGTATGTTCACTGCTTTTACAGGGATATCCAGCAACTGGCAAAGAATCAGGTATATAATCCCATTCCCAATGGCATTTCCTTTTCGGGTTTCAAGTGTTTTATTTATTAAAAACTGATCTGGATGTTCGTAATTAATTTCAACGCCTTTTTGTTTATAGTAATTAAAAAAGATGCTGTTCACTACATTCACTATTTCAATAGGAGTAAGGTAGTTATTGAGTTCCAGCCATGTATTGCGTCGTAATTTTTCAATCTCCTGCTTTATGTTTTCTGCTTTCAGATCAGGATAACTGTATTTGGCAACCAACAGGGCTCCTTCTAAAAGGTTAGTATCGTTATTATTCCAGTTGGTAAAATCGGTCGTAAGGTCTCTAAAGTGTACCCGGTGAATGAGTTGTTCAATTCTTTCCTGGGTTTCTTCATTGTGTATGTTTTCACAGAAATTTTCAAGCGATGGGATAATTTCTTTTCCAAAGGAAATAATTCTTTCACTCACGGTGCTGTAAACATCCTCATCCGGATCGTCTATCAAGTGTAATAAAGCATTTATTTCTTTGTTTTCCAACAAGGGATGTTATTTTTTTTTCAAGATCGGCGTTTGTAACTGTTTTCTGTTGAAAATATTTTCCACACCTGTTATTAAATAGTAGAACTGGTAAAAGCAGCCTATTTTATTTGAACGTTAAAAATAGAATGTAGGATTGAATTTGCAGGTGCGTTAACTGCTTATTAATACAAAACCCCGGCAAATGTACCGGGGTTTTTAAGTGAATTATTTTTTCTTTGGAGCCGCTTTTTTCGCTGCTGCTTTTTTGGGAGCTGCTTTTTTCTTAACGGCTGTTTTTTTGTCAAATGCCTTTGGATCTTGGATCAGGATCATTTTTTTGACCGTTTCCAGTTCAATCACGGCCAGTTCTTCGGGGGTATATTTTCCATTAGGGCCGGCAGTTAGTTTCAGCATTTTTTTACCAAAACGTATGAAAGCACCCCAGCGGCCATTTTCCAAAGCGATTTTTTCTTCAGGCCATTGGCGAATAAATCGGTTGGCTTCTTTTTCCTGCTTTTTTTCAATTAGTTCATTACAATCCTGCTGACTAAGATTGTCAAAATTATAAGCTCTGGGTATATTAATAAAAAGGTCGTTCCATTTAATAAAGGGACCAAACCTGCCTTTACCTTTTGTAATGGGTTTCTCATCATAAAAACCAATAGGAGCATCTTCTACTTGCTTAGCCTGAATGATTTGTACTGCTCTGTTTAAATCAACTTCAGTTGGCTCTTCGCCCTTTGGTATGGAAACAAATTGTTCGCCCCATTTTACATAAGGACCAAAACGGCCGATATTTACAGATATTTCCTGTCCTTCAAATTCACCGAGTTGAAGGGGTAATTTAAAAAGATCCATCGCTTCTGCAAGCGAAATGGTTTCAATACTCTGTGAAGCTTTCAGTTTAGCAAATTTTGGTTTCTCCTCATCTGTTTGCGCACCAATTTGCACCATTGGGCCATAACGTCCCATTCTTGCAGTGATGGGTTTGCCATCTTCGCTTACGCCCAGCATTCTTTCACCCACAGCACGTTCTGCATTTTCAAGGGTAAATTCTACACCTGTGTGGAAGGGAGCGTAAAAATCGCCCACCATGGTATTCCATTTTATTTTACCACCTGCTATTTCGTCAAATTCTTTTTCAATTTTAGCTGTAAAAGAATAATCCATAACATCTTTAAAATGCTGGCTTAAAAAATCGGTTACCACCAAACCAAGATCTGTTGGGAAAAGTTTTGCTTTTTCTGCACCCGTATTTTCAACTTCAGTTATTTGCTGAATTTTGTCTTCTTTTAATTTTAATACGTTGAATGCTCTTTTTACGCCATCCTTGTCTTTTTTCTCTACATAATTTCTTTTGATAATGGTAGAGATGGTAGGTGCGTACGTACTTGGACGACCAATTCCCAGTTCTTCCATTTTTTTTACGAGGGAAGCTTCTGTATAACGTGCTGAGTGTTTGGTGAAACGCTGTGTTGCAGTCATCTGGTTAAAATCTAGTGACTGACCAACAGATAAATTCGGAAGTCTGCTTTCACCTTCTTCTTCAGAATCTTCATCATCTGTACTTTCAAGATATACTTTTAAGAAACCATCAAATTTTAATACTTCGCCGGTAGCAGTCAGTTCTTCTTTATTGGTACTGATATTTATTTTTGCAGTTGTTTTTTCAAATTCGGCGTCACTCATCTGGCTGGCAATGGTCCGTTTCCAGATCAGTTCATACAGGCGGCCCAGTTCAGGATCATTTACCGTATGATTTTCCATGTATGTTGGGCGAATGGCCTCATGCGCTTCCTGTGCACTTTCATTTTTATTTTTGTATTTCCGCACCTGAAGGTATTGCGCACCAAAACTATTATTGATTTCGGCTTTAATACCATCCATAGCCGTATCCCCCAGGTTCACACTGTCTGTTCTCATATAAGTGATCTTACCACTTTCATAGAGCTTTTGTGCAAGCAACATGGTTTTACTAACACCGTATCCCAGTTTTCTACTGGCTTCCTGCTGAAGGGTAGAAGTGGTGAAAGGTGCAGCTGGTGTACGTTTGCCGGGTCTTACTTGAATATCTTTTACCGTATATTTTGCGCCTATACAAGATTCCAGAAATAATTGGGCATCTGCGGCCTCATTGCATTTTGCTCCTTCAGCTTTGAAACTTACGGAACGATTGTTTAAATCTGTAGCAGCAAGTAAGGCTTCAATTTTAAAACTATACCCTGCAGTAAATGCATTTATTTCTCTTTCTTTTTCTACGACCAGTTTTACTGCAACACTTTGCACACGGCCAGCACTTAATCCACCTTGCTGACCTATCTTTCTCCATAAAACAGGACTCAGTTCAAAACCTACTAACCTGTCAACCACACGTCTTGCTTGCTGTGCATTTACCAGATCCATATTAATGAAGCGAGGATTTTGCACCGCTTTTTGAATGGCTGGTTTAGTGATCTCGTGAAAAACAATTCTTTTGGTTGTTTTTGGATCAAGATTTAAAACCTCGGCCAAATGCCAACTGATGCTTTCTCCTTCACGGTCCTCATCCGAGGCCAACCAAACTTCATCGGCTTTTTTTGCAAGGGCTTTAAGTTCTTTTACTACTCTTTCTTTTTCGGAAGGGACAATGTATTTGGGCGTAAAATTATTTTTTACATCGATGCCCATATCATTTTTCTCTAGGTCACGAATATGACCGAAACAACTTTTTACCTCAAAATCTTTTCCCAGGATTGCCTCAATGGTTTTAGCTTTTGCTGGGGACTCTACTATTAATAAATTTTTAGCCATAGTTTTTACTTCATACCTTTTTCTCTTGGTATATTATGAGAAATCAGTTTTTTCGTTAAATCATTCGTGTACGACCTATTCGGGTAAGAACTGTTTAAACACTGGTTTAGCCGGCATTCGAAACATTCTATTTTTACCATCCTGCGGTTAGGGAGTTTCCCTTGTACTGAATACCAATTTTATCTTCTTTTTTGCAATTAAAGGTTAAAATCTTACTGCAATATTAGTTTAAAATTGAAAAAACAAAATTTTTCTTGAGAAATCGGGAAGTTTACAAAAATTGAATGATGCTGTTTTTTACCGAAGGTTCCCTGTAAATTTTTTGATGACCAAGTCCTTTTGTAATCAGGAATTTTACATTTGGTAGTTTATCTTCTTGCACTTTTAGCGCATCTGCAATGGGCGTTATCAGGTCATCTTTGTCATGCACCCATAACACATCAGCTTTAATATTTTTTAATGCTCTGCGCACAGAAAACCATTCTGTTTGTTTACCACTGAGTTCAAAAATAATATCATCCATTGCAGAACGGATTTTTTTATTTTTTATTCCCAACAAAGTAAAAGCGCCATCAATAGCCGTTTTAGTTTCGGTTGCAGGGGCAATCAAAACCAGTTTGCTTTCATTTGTATGCGTCATTTGCTCCAGGGCAAGGCTTATAGCAATGCCGCCAAAAGAATGTGCCAGAAAAGCATTTACAGGTCCATACAATTGAGTTGCTTTTTTTATCATTTCGCTGTAGTCTACTGCATTTACTGTAATGCCATCACTGGCGCCATGGGCAGGGGCATCAAAAGCGAGTACCTCATATCCTTTTTCAATGAGCGCAATGGCATATTTGTCGAATTTGTGGCAGGTAGATGAAAAACCATGCAAAAGCAACACTTTTTTTGGCTGGGGAGCATTGCAGCGAAAGCCTTTAACCTGTTTGCCATCTATCTTAAATTCAAGCCTTTCTGCTTTTTTAAAAATATCTGCTTCCTTACCTTTATATCTTATTAAAGGGGTACTGAAGAGTTTAAAAGCCACCTGACCTGCTTTGCGATTGCTTATAAGTGATAGTAGGTTTAATTTTAATCTGATATATCCAATTGCCAGCTTTTTTTGTACTTTCATTCAAGCAAAAATATGACTTATGAAAATAGCATTGGTTGGATCCGGAAATGTTGCTACTGTATTAGGCAGACTTATCACTACAAATGGGCATGAAGTAATACAGGTGATTAGCAGAGAATTGGAGCATGCAAGGATACTGGCTAATGAACTGGGTAGCAGTTACACAGATTTAAGTGGAAAGGCTGATTTAAGTGCGGATATTTTTATTGTTGCTATTTCTGATAAGGCATTGGAACATTTTTTTACAGGATCTGGCATGGGGAATAAATTGGTTGTGCATACTGCAGGATCTGTTTCAATTGAAGTGTTAAAAAAAATATCTGCCCAATACGGGGTTTTATATCCGCTTCAGAGCTTGCGAAAAGAAATGCAGCTAATTCCTCCCATTCCATTCCTAGTGGATGGCAATAATGAAGTTGCTACAACCTATATTGAAACATTTGCTGCTACTATTTCCAGTTCCGTAAAGAGAGCAGGAGATGATGAAAGGTTAAAGTTGCATGCAGCGGCTGTGGTTGTGAGCAATTTTACCAACCATTTATATGCAATAGCGGAAGATTTTTGTAATAAAGAAAAAGTAGATTTTAATTTGTTAAAGCCACTCATATTAGAAACAGCATACAGAATACAATATGCTTCTCCTTCAGAAGTTCAAACGGGACCTGCAGCCCGTAAAGATATTATTACCATGGATAAACACCTGCGGCTATTTGCAGCACATCCCAAATTGCGTACAACCTATTTGAGGTTAACGGATAGTATTATGAATCCTTAATAAAACAGTTGGGAGGGAGATTGTATCTTTTAATTTTTTAATACTCTAGAGCCCTTATTTTTCTCTATCAATGATAGGGATATACAATATCGGTTTGTACTTTGTATGGATCGATAGCCTTGCCATCTTTGCCCACTGGCTCCGTAACATAGATTTCGTAAGGGAGTCCGTTTCTTTTTTTATTGTTTGATTTTACAAAATCAGCCAATGCTTCATAGCCCATACTTGTAATAGAATAAGGACCGTAAAAATGTGCAATCACGGCTTTATCTCCGCCGATTGTTTTTACAAAAATACCTTTAGGAAGTTTGGATGGTTTTTTATTGATGGGTATTCCTGCTTCGAAGAAAAAAGGTGCTTTGGTTGTTTTGTACCATGCAATAGGAGGCCCGGTTACTTTGAGTTGTTGTTTTTTGATGAGTTCCGGAAGTTTGGTTCCATAAATTTTAGCCAATTTCAGACTAATACGATCACTTGTGGCAGCACTGTCTTTCATATAAAGTACCGTATATTTTAAAGCAAACGTATCAGAAATATTTACGATGGGAGGTCGCTGGGGAGTACCATTTTTATTAGGTTGTGCGGTGTCTTTTTTTATAATAAAGGTAGTAGAAGGTTCTTTTTGTTCCTTCTTATCCTTGTTATTACAAGCTGCAAAAAAAAGAAAAATTATAATTATAAAAAAATGAGTTCCTGTTTTAAACATATGGTTGGTTTTGGCATTGAATTTCCAAATGATTAACAAATTAAGGATTATGTTTCTAATTGTTGCTGATTGTCTAAAATGAATTTTTCCTTAATTGGTAATTTGAAGTAGGTTTGCAATCCCGAAATTTGCATGCATGTATACTATAAAGTTTAAATTTGAACAGAAAGGGTTAGCGCCTATCACCATCAGTAATGTGGAGGATGGACAGTCTATACTCGAAGTGGCTTTAAAAAATGATATTGATCTTCATCATAACTGTGGCGGTGTTTGCGCTTGCAGTACCTGTCATCTTTACCTTGAAAAAGGGGAAGGACTTGTAGAGGAACTGAGTGACAGAGAAGAAGATTTTATAGATAGGGCTATTAATCCAAGATTAAATTCCAGGTTAAGTTGCCAATGTGTGCTTCTGGAAGGGAGTGGGGAGCTTGAAGTTACTTTACCAGACCAATCACAGTTTTTAGGAGAATAATAAACAGGCAGCTATTAGGTTATTTACAGATCCTTTAGCTTTTTATGTTTTATATCAATTATTAATAAGTAAGTACATCACCGAATTATTATATTAAGCATTATGACATTTGAGCCACCGATTCACTGGAACGATTACGAAGACATTGCATTAAAATTATACGAAAAATTTGGAGACGATTTTAATGAGGGCAGGATATACAGGATTCGATTTACCGATCTTTTAAAGTGGGTATTGGAGATTCCTGATTTTGCAGGAAAGCCTGAAGAAAGTAATGAAGGACATCTTGAAATGATACAGAGCAGCTGGGTGTACGAATGGAGGGATAATCAGAAGAAGTGATAGGGGATTATGATATTTAGTATGTTTACTTTATAATAATATTGAAACCTTTGCATGAATATTTTAGCAGCATTTAAACCGATCAAACTTTTTGTACTGGATGTAGACGGTGTTCTTACTGATGGTACCGTATTGGTATTAAATGATGGGCAGTTGGCCCGCCGCATGAATATAAAAGATGGGTATGTTTTGCAGCTTGCTGTTAAAAAGGGGTATCATATTCTTGTCATATCCGGAGGCAATGCTGATGCTGTAAAAAGCAGATTAGAAAAGCTGGGTGTTGTGAATGTGTTTATGAATGTTACCAATAAAAAAGAAGTCTTGTTACAATATGTTACACAACATGGTTTAACATGGCCCGAGGTTTTGTATATGGGAGATGATATACCTGATTTTTTAACCATGCAAATGGCCGGACTTGCCTGTTGCCCTGCAGATGCGGTGCCAGAAATAAAAGCAATTTCACATTATATTTCACCGGTTAAAGGAGGAGAAGGTTGTGTAAGGGATATTATAGAAAAAGTAATGAAATTGAATGGGCATTGGACCGATGATGGTTCTACTGCTTCTAAATAATGAAGCCGGCAGAACTGTAATAAATTTTTAAACCAATAATTTAGAAACGACCATTGTAGCATGAAATTAGTTGCAGCATTTTTTAAAATGATTCGATGGCCCAATCTGATTTTTATTGTGCTTACCCAATTTCTTTTTTATTTCTGCGTTTTTGAAAAATTGCTCACCGAGCCAGGAGATCATCATAAAGATGTTGTTTTTTATTTACTGGTATTGGTTTCAGTATTGATTGCGGCTGCAGGATATATCATCAACGATTATTTTGATTTGCAGATTGATGCCATCAACAAACCTCAGAAAATAGTTGTAGATAAAATTGTAAAACGCCGTTGGGCTATTATGTGGCATTTGATACTTTCAAGTATTGGTATCGTGTTAAGTTTTTACATCAGTTACAAAATAGACAACTGGATCATTGGTTTTGCCAACATCGGCTGTGTATTGCTGCTCTGGTTTTATTCAACCACTTTTAAGAAAAAAATATTATCAGGGAATATCATTATTTCTGCTCTTACCGCCTGGGTTATTGTAGTGGTCTATTTTTTTTGTGGGGCAAATATCAGGGTTTGGCAACAGCAAGATATTTCTTTTGATGCGCAGCGCTTTTTTAAATTTACGCTGTTGTATGCAGGCTTTGCCTTTATCACTTCCATTATCAGGGAAGTAATCAAAGATCTGGAAGATATGGAAGGTGATGCCCGCTATAAATGCCGGACGATGCCTGTCGTTTGGGGCGTACGTACCAGCAAGGTTTTTATAGCAGTATGGTTGGTAGTGTGTATCGCTGCATTGGCAATAGTTCAGTTATATACCGGTCAACTTGGCTGGTGGCCTATTTCTGTTTATACCGTACTATGCATCATTGTGCCACTGATTTTTATATTTCGCAATTTGTACAAAGCAGCTTCACCAGCCGATTATCATAAGCTCAGTACTGCAATAAAATTTGTAATGCTGGCCGGAATCTTATCTATGTTATTTTTTATTTTTTAGGGTATGCAAAAAATTATATTGGCTTCACAATCACCCAGACGAAAACAATTACTAGAATGGGCTGAAGTAGATTTTGATGTAATCGTGAGTGATACGGATGAAAGTTTTCCTCCGGAGCTCAGTTTTTCAGAAGCGGCCATTTATATTGCCAGAAACAAAGCCTTGGCTGTATTGGCACATTTGACCAGTGATATACCTGTACTGGCTGCAGATACGATTGTTGTATGTGATGAAACCATTATTGGCAAACCGAAGAGCAGGGAAGAAGCCATCGAATTTTTGAGCAAACTTTCAGGTAATATACATGAAGTAATTACCGGTGTGGTGATTTTTAAGGGTACCAAAGAAATTGCTTTTGCAGATACAACAAGGGTCAGTTTTCATGCACTAACGCAAGAACAGATTGTTTTTTATGTGGATAAATACCAACCCTATGATAAAGCCGGTGCTTATGCCATTCAGGAATGGATTGGTGTTGTGGGCATTGAATCTATCCAAGGCGATTTTTACAATGTAATGGGGTTACCTGTTAGCAGGGTTGTAAAAGCGCTTGAGGGATTTAATAGTTAGCGTCAACCGTTTTTGTATAGACTTTTCTAAAACAATTTTGAGCAGGTCAGGCCAGTTTTTTATATTCCTAATTTTCCGCTTTTTAGTTATGATTTTTAAAATCTGTTTTGTATTTTGATACGAATTTATAACCTGTGCCCAAAACCTACGCTCCAAATCCTGCACTTACAAACTGTAAATAACTATTCCTTCTTTTCATAAACCTTCCCTATGACAGAAAGACTTTTACAATATATCTGGCAGTTTCAACATTTTAATGCTCGCAATTTGCAAACAACTTTGGGTGAGCCATTGCAGATTTTATCTTGTGGTTCGCTTAATACCAACCAGGGGCCGGATTTTATCAATGCTAAAATAAAAATTGATACTACTATTTGGGCCGGGAATATAGAAATTCATATTAAATCATCGGATTGGGTATTGCATCATCACAGCGATGATAATAACTACCGTAATATCATCCTGCATGTGGTTTGGCAGGATGATATGGTTGAAAAACTGCCATTTCCTACCATTGAAATACAGCAGCATGTTTCTACGGTATTGCTTGGTAGGTATGAAGAACTGATGCAGAGTGCTTTGTTTATACCCTGTCAGCATCATATTCAGCAGGTGTCGGCGCTTTCTTTTACGGCATGGAAAGAAAGGCTGCTTGTTGAACGGTTGCAACAAAGGGCTGTTTACATTGAAAAATTATTGCAGAAAAATAATCAACATTGGGAAGAAACATTTTGGTGGTTAATTGCCCGAAACTTTGGCATAAAAATAAACAGCGAGGCATTTGAAAAAATAGCACAAACGATTCCGGTCAATATTTTGGGCAAACACAAAAGTCAGATTCAGCAACTGGAAGCATTGATATTGGGACAGGCGGCTTTGCTGGAAAAAAATTTTGAGGAGGATTATCCCAATATGTTGCGAAAGGAATATGTTTTTTTGCAAAAAAAGTATGGATTAAAAAAGGCCCATGCGCCATTGTATTTTTTAAGAATGCGGCCTGCTAATTTTCCATCTGTGCGTTTAGCCCAACTAGCCATGTTGGTGCATCAGAGTCAGCATCTTTTTTCGTTTATAAAAGAGGCTAAAGAGATTAGGCAGGTTCGGCAGTTGCTAGATGTTACAGCCAATGATTACTGGCATTATCATTATATGTTTGATGAGCCAGGTGATTATAAAAAGAAAACGGTGGGCGCACAAATGATTCTTAATATCTGTATCAACACGGTTATTCCTGTATTGTATGCCTATGGATATTTAAACAACAAGGAAAACTATACAACCAAAGCACTTGAATGGATGGAACAACTGGCTGCGGAAAAAAACAGCATAACCAAGGGGTTTGAGCAATTAAATGTAGAAAATAAATCGGCCTACGATTCGCAGGCGCTTATTCAATTAAAGAATGAATACTGTAATTACAAACAATGTTTGTTGTGTGCTGTGGGTAATCAGGTGTTGAGGGATAGGGGTTAAAAAAAGGGGTTCAACTTTATTGGTTGAACCGCTTGAATCTATTTTAAACTTCCCAGATATATTCCGTTATAACTTCCAGGTCGGGGTGCAGGCTTTTCATAACCGGGCAATTATCCCCAATTTTTTGAAATACCATTTTGTCTTTTTCATCCAGATTTAGTGAAGGTAAGTGGAGCGTAATTTCAATTTTTCCAATTCTGCGTGGATCACTCAGCATATGTTTGGTAACGTCTAAACGGGTCTCGCTAAGATCAACCTGCATATCTGCAGCCCTGATACCCATCGTCGTAATCATACAGGTAGCCAGCGCTACACACAAAGAATCTGTAGGGCTGAACCTTTCTCCTTTTCCACGGTTATCGGTAGGAGCATCTGTTTCAATGATGGTTCCACTTTGTAGGTGGGTACACTCACATCTTAAATCACCTTTGTAAATTACGGAAGCAGTCATTTGTTTATATTAGTTTAAGTAATTTGTTAATTGCAGCACTTAAAGGCGAAAATGAATCCAACATAAAGCAATGCATCTTATTTTTGCATAAATTTACTTAAGTAAAAAGAATACATGAAGAAATTATTTTTAATAGCCCTTGGCATTATCAGTTTATCTACGGTAACTGCACAGCAGGATATTCCAAAAAAGAAAACTAAAAAAGAAGCAAGAAGTGAGCGCATTTCAGCTATGGTTAAACTGGACGAAGAAGGTGTAATCACGTATAAAAAACATTCCGCTTTTGGTGGTAAGTTGACATCGGATGGTTATGGCGCTTTTATGGAAATTGGCCGAGCTAGATCCGTAAGAAAGGGATTGTTGTTTCAACTAGAAATAAGTGAACGAAAACATGTAAAGGAAGAAAAACAGCAGGGGCCTTTTTCTACCACAGCGCCTTTGATTTTTGGTAAAATTAATTTCTTTTATCCTGTGAAGTTGGGGGTACAATACCAATACTTGTTGGGCAACAAAGGCAATAAAAATGGCATCAGTATTACCGGTAATATTGGCGGAGGGATATCTCTTGGTTTGTTGAGGCCTTACCTAATGGATGTAGACAAGCAGGGAGAAAGGGTTTTTGTAGGGTATGAGTCGGCAGACAGCAGTTATTTTTTAAATGGCCCTTATTATGGCGGACCAAATTTTGGAACCGGCTGGAATAAGTTGAAGGTTTTGCCGGGTGTTTATATTAAGCCTGCCATTCGTTTTGATTATGGTAAATACAATGAAATGATCAATGCATTGGAAGTAGGATTGATTGGAGAGTTTTATAGTAAAAAAATTCCTCAAATGATTTATACCGAACAGAAACAATATTTTATATCAGCCTATGTAGCGCTTGTATTTGGTAGAAGAAAATAAAAACAACCGCAATAATCTGTTCAACAGTTTTGCTTCGCAGTAACATAGATAGTATCTTTGCGCAGCAAATAAAATAATCAAAAAATGGCATGTGCTCCGGTAAGTGACGAACAATCAATATCAATAAAAAAGCCCAATTGGTTAAGGGTAAAACTTCCGATAGGTGAAGATTATAAACACGTAAGAGGTCTGGTAGACAAACATAAGCTGCATACAATTTGTGAGAGTGGTAATTGTCCGAATATGGGTGAATGCTGGGGAGAAGGTACGGCTACATTTATGATTCTGGGAAATATTTGCACCCGCAGTTGTGGTTTTTGTGCAGTAGCTACCGGCAGGCCGCTTGAAGTGGATTGGGATGAACCGCAGCGGGTAGCCGAGGCGATCCATCTTATGAAAGTAAAGCATGCAGTCATTACTTCGGTTGATAGGGATGAGTTAACTGATGGCGGAAGTATTATTTGGTACAATACCATCAAGGCCATCAAAATGCTTAATCCGGAAACAACTTTAGAAACGTTGATACCAGATTTTAAAGGAAAAAATAAAGCTGAAAATGTTCAGCGTATAATTGACGCAGCACCGGAAGTAGTTAGCCACAATATTGAAACCACCGAAAAACTTACCAGGCAGGTAAGGATTCAGGCTCAATATTGGCAAAGTATGGAAACATTAAAAATGCTAAAGGATGGAGGAATGAGAACCAAAAGTGGGATCATGCTTGGATTGGGAGAAACAAAAGAAGATGTTATTCAAACCCTGCAGGATCTGTATAATAATGGGGTAGATGTGGTAACGATTGGACAATATTTACAACCAAGTAAAAAACATTTAACTGTTCATCGTTTTGTACATCCCGATGAGTTTGCAGAATTTAGGGAAATAGGGTATGAAATCGGATTGGATTATGTAGAAAGTGGCCCTTTGGTTCGTTCCTCTTACCATAGCGAAAAACATGTCATTCAGGGATGGGGGAGAAATAACTGGATGGAAGAAAAAGCAGCAAAATAATAATTAGAAAAATAATGGAAAGGCCTTTACAGTAATGTGAAGGCTTTTGTTTTGATACAAAAAAATACATACCATGTTTAAATTTTCAAGGAACCTTTGCAGGCTATCGTTAATTACCGGTTTAATTTTTATACAATTTAGTGTGAATGCTCAGGTAAAATGGATTTCTGCTGATGCTGATTTTGCACCACTGCCCAAAGCATTTCATGTTTTTAAAACGACCGATTCTTTAGACGGAAAGCCTTTTATAGCCTATTATGCTGTTGCAAGTTTGAAAAAGAAAAAACTGCTTTTTACTGCAGATACGACTTTTAAAAGAAGGTTAACCCCTGCGGGGTTTTATGAAAAAAATGATCGGCCACTATTGGTTGTGAATACTAGTTTTTTTTCTTTTGCTACCAATCAGAATTTAAATCTGGTTGTTAAAAATGGCGAGTTGATAAGTTATAATACGCATAGTATCCCACTTAAAGGGAAGGATACTTTTCAATTCAAACATCCTTTTGGCAGTGCTATTGGTATTTCTAAAAAAAGAAAAGCAGCTATTGCATGGACCTACACCGATTCATCCCTACAGCATGTGTATGTTGTTGAAAGGCCAATACCCGCTATGAAAGATTCAGTTAATTCTTTTCCTTTTAAAACAGCTCAACTTTTAACGCGTAATTCTTTAAATGACAGGTTTGATTTGTACGAATGGAACCAACAGACTGCTGTTGGTGGTGGGCCAGTATTGGTTCAAAGCGGGCAAATAAAAGTTACCAATAATGAAGAAATGAAGTTTGCGGGTAAAGCCATTAATGATTTGCATCCACGAACACTGATGGGTTATACAAAAGATCATAAAATCATTGTAATGGTAATTGAAGGGCGTAATCCTGGTGTAGCTGATGGGGCAACCTTAACGCAGGCTGCTCAATTGATGGTTGATTTGGGTTGTGTAGAAGCACTTAACCTGGATGGCGGTGGAAGCAGTTGTATGTTGATTAACGGAAAGGAAACGATCAAGCCCAGTGATAAAGGGCAACAAAGGCTTGTTCCGGCAGTATTTATTATTCATCAAAAACGTAAATAACGGTCAACAAAATATTTATTGTATTTTTAAAGCCGATTGCTGCCAGCAAAATTAAAGACTAAAAAATAGCTCATGAGTGATTATTCGACGAATGGTCTGCGGCAGTTTAAAAACGAAGTAGGCATTAAATTTCAGTTGTACAACAGTTTGTTTACAGGATTACCCTTTCATCGTATTGAAAAAACAGGTATTCTTCTTTCGCTGTTATTGGATAATTGTGAGGAGGGGTATAAAAAAAATCAAAGCCCCTACGAAATTGTAGAACTGTTTTTTTCTAAGCATACCAACTTTAGAACAAGGGAAGAAAAATTAAACTTCCTGTTTCGTTTGATTCAATTTATTGAAAGGCAGGTCGTATTATTTGATGCATTGGAAGATGCAGCATTTAATGCTGTGCATGATACAACAGGTCCTGGTAGCCTGAAGCATATGTCAGTATTAATAAAGGACGAAAAAAAGGAGGATGAGCTTACTGAAAAGTTAAAAAACTTCTCGGTAAGAATGGTACTAACTGCGCATCCCACTCAGTTTTATCCCGGTCAGGTTCTGGGTATTATTCATGACTTGTCGAAAGCCATGTCAAATAATGATACCGGGCTTATTAATGTATACCTTAAACAGTTGGGTAAGACGCCTTTTTTTCAAAAACAAAAACCAACGCCTTATGATGAAGCGGTGAGCCTTGTCTGGTATTTGGAAAATGTTTTTTACGCTGCAGCCGGTAATATTGTATCGTTTTTTAAAAATCAATTTCCTCAGTCGATTAATGAAAATAACAGCATTATCAATATGGGTTTTTGGCCGGGAGGTGATAGGGATGGGAATCCGTTTGTAAATGCAGCCACAACCATTAAAGTGGCAGATGCATTGAGGGGAAGTATCATCAAGTGTTATTACTTGGATGTAAGAAAACTTAAACGCAGATTGACGTTTAAAGGAATTGATCCCTTGCTGAATGAACTTGAGAAGAAATTATATGAAAATATTTTTATTCCCGGTCATCGTACTGCGTTAACACAAAATGAAATTCTGAATTTTCTTTTTGAGATTAAAAATATACTGATACAGCAACATAGTAGTTTGTTTGTGCACCTGGTAGATAACTTAATTAATAAAGTAAGTACGTTTGGATTGCATTTTGCATCACTGGATATCAGGCAGGAGAGTACGGTGCACAACAAAGTACTGGAAGCGATTGCTGCTAATAGTGATGCCGTGCCTAAAGATTATGCTGGCTGGACTGAGGATCAGAAAATTCAATTTCTGAGTACAAATACCAATGAAATAGGAGAGGAGGTTTATTCGGATACTTTGGTAGCCGATACTATCAGCAGCATGAGGGCTATCAAAAATATTCAGTTGCACAATGGTGAATATGGTTGTAACCGTTATATTATCAGCCAGTGTAATTGTTCATTAAATGTGCTGGAAGTATTTGGGTTGTTGGGTTTGTGTGGTTGGAAAAAAAATGAGATTAGTGTTGATATTGTTCCGTTGTTTGAAACGGTGGATGACTTGCAGCGAGCAGGGGGCATCATGAAGACCTTGTATGAAAATGCGGATTACAGGGCGCATCTTAAACAAAGAAATCACAAACAAACCATCATGCTTGGGTTTAGTGATGGGACAAAAGATGGGGGTTATATGATGGCCAACTGGAGCATCTATAAAGCAAAAGAAGCGCTGACAGCTATATCGAATACCTATGATATTGATGTGGTATTTTTTGATGGTCGTGGTGGACCGCCTGCACGTGGTGGCGGAAAAACGCATCAGTTTTATGCTTCGATGGGAAAGCATATATCCAATAAAGAAATTCAGCTTACGGTACAGGGACAAACAGTGAGCAGTAGTTTTGGAACTGTGGAAGCAGCTCAGTTTAATATAGAGCAGTTAATCAACGCAGGTATTTCCAATGAATTGTTTAGTACCAAGCATGTAACGTTGGAGAAAGATGAAGAGTTGCTTCTGAAGAAACTGGCAGATGACAGTTTTAATGCTTATTTAGCACTTAAAAATCATCCTTATTTTGTTGATTACTTATCGCATGTTAGTCCTTTGAAATTTTATAGTGAAACAAATATAGGCAGTCGTCCAGCCAGCCGTTCGGCTTCCGGTAAATTGTCTTTAAAAGATTTGCGGGCAATACCATTTGTAGGCTCCTGGAGTCAGTTAAAGCAAAACGTGACTGGTTATTACGGGGTTGG
>CANNJE010000033.1 GCA_947504605.1 Chitinophagaceae bacterium | reverse complement strand
GAATAGAGATGGTTTTATTAATATACCGTTCAAGAATATTTATTAAATAGGCTCCGTTTACAGAAATCATGATTAAATTATTTTGCTTGCTAAATTTGTTAGCTAATTATTTTAGCATAAATTTACTAAATTATTTGGCATTTAATACTTATTTATATGGAAGTGGAAAAGTTTTTTGGCAGCAGCTATAGCGGTACCAAACGTTTTAGCCAACAGGATGTTGCTACTGCCAATGCAACTGGGTTTGGTGCAGCAGCAGATGATTATATGGAACGGGGTATAGATCTGAATGAACAGCTTATCCGAAATAAGCCGGCCACATTTTTTATGAGCGTAAGTGGCAACAGCATGATTAATGCCGGTATTTATGACGGGGATATCGTTATTGTGGACAGAAGTATTAAGCCGGTGAATGGAAAAATAGTGATTGCCGTTATTGATGGCGAAATGCTGATAAGGCGCTACGAACAAAGTTTTAATCGGTTAAGGCTTGTTCCGGAAACAGCTAAGCTCTCTGCGATTGAAATAAATGAATTCAGCGATTTTAAAATTTGGGGTGTAGTGATCTGTATAATCAGAAATATATGAAAGCCATTATAGATTGTAACAGCTTTTATTGCAGTTGCGAAAGATTGTTTCTTCCACACTTAGATAACAAACCGGTTGTAGTTCTAAGTAATAATGATGGCTGCATCGTATCCAGAACCGATGAAGCAAAAAAACTAGGAGTAGAAATGGCGGGACCCTATTTTAAAGCAAAACCGCTGATTGAAAAATATGGGGTTGCTACCTTTTCGTCCAATTACAATTTGTATGGAGACCTTAGTTGGCGGGTGATGGAAACCTTACGCATTATGCTGGGAAAAGAAAATGTAGAAGTATATTCTGTAGACGAGGCCTTTTTGGAATTGGATGAATTTTCCCAAAAAGATTTAGAGCAGGTAGCCATGAATATTAGAGAAACCGTAGAACTATGGACTGGTATTAAAGTTTCTGTGGGAGTAGCTCCCACAAAAGTATTGTCTAAAGTAGCCAACCATCTTGCAAAAAAAAATAAGATAGCTACCAAATGTGTAGTGGTACTAGACACAAAAGAAAAAATTACCAAAGCACTGCAGGATACGCCTATTGGCGAGGTATGGGGTGTAGGCAGACAATATGCACAAAAGCTCATAGAAATGAATGCCGTATATACCGCCTATGATCTTACAAAAAAAACAGAAGAGTGGGCGTATAAAAATCTGGGTGGCATCGTTGGCACAAGATTGATAAAAGAACTGAAAGGCGAGCCTGCCAGTGTGATGAAAAAAGAGCTGAAAGTAAAAAAAATGATTGCCACTACTAGGATGTTTGGTACACCAGTAAAAACCATTACCGAGATAAAAGAAGCAGTGGCTACTTATATTACAAGAGCTGCAGAAAAATTACGAAGACAGGAAAGTGCCGCCAGTATTATCAATGTTTTTGTAGTGCCTAAAGAACAAGTCTCCAATAATACTCATTTTAGACATGGGCCCAGCGTAAGCAGTTATGTAATTTTACCTGTGGCTACATCCGCTACCAACGAATTGATAAAACCTGCTGTTTTACTTGTAGACAGACTTTTTGAACCCGGGAGAATATATAAAAAGGCAGGTGTAATGTTGAGTGGTATTGTTCCCGATGAGTCAATACAGGGAAACTTATTTATGTCTGAAACCAAAAATTGTGAGCGCCGGCTGATGGACATGATAGACAATATTAATTTCAGCCAGAGGGACGATATACTAAAATTTGCCAGATCAGGTACAAAAAGAAACTGGAAAATGCGACAGGAATTAAGAAGCCCTCGGTATACTACCAGATGGAATGAAATCTATAAAGTAAAATAATGTACAATCCGCTTGCAATGATATCGACCCCATTATTAGAAAGCATTATAAAAAGTCCCAAAATATTTGTACGGGAATATTATAAAAGAGGAATGTCTACAAATACTGTAACCAAAGTTTTACCATTGCTCTTAACCTGTTATGATAAAGAAAATGATGTAGAACACAGCAGGGCTCATTTTCATTTAAAACAATTGGGAGAAGGCAGATATGCTTATCTGTATGACAGCGAAATAAAAGAAGATAGGGAAAAATTATTCATTGCTGCATCGCAACCTGCTGGATATTGTATTTTCATAAATATGTTACCCACTAAATGGATACCTCCTACATTTTTAAGGAATAAGATTCACGAGTATATGCAAAATAATTTACCATGGTGGAATTATAACAAAACAAACCAGCTGCACATCCATTTAAAAGATCGCTACGGAAAACTATTTTTACAATTAAGTTGGAAGGCTAATAAGGCTGAAGTAGTTTTGGAGGAGATAGAAAATTTTACCGTATGTGTTACGACATGAGTTATTTTTCGAGCATTAAATTAATCACCGATTATTTAAAATTGAATGAGATTTCTGCATTGGACTTTACGGCTACCTATCACCAGGTAGCACAAACCTTTTGTAAATGGCCCGTTGTGATCAATGATAATGGGTTAAAAATACAGTTGTTTGAATGGGGGCTTATGGCCAAATATATGAACAGCCCCGAAAAAATAAAACAGTTCAGAAGCAGTATGGCCAATGCCAGAAGCGAAAAAATGTTACTCGATAAAGCTTCGGTTTGGCACCAGTTAAAAAATCAGAGGTGCCTGGTTTTTACGACAGGTTTTTTTGAACACAGAGATATTGGCACCAAAAAAAAATTACCTTATTTTATTTCTGTAAAAAATCAACCGGTCTTTTGTTTTGCCGGACTGTATAATTATTCTCCCATACCCGATAAAGAAACAGGTGAAATGACAGGCACATTTTCAATCCTAACCAGACCAGCAAACAGCCTGATGAAAAAAATTCACAATGCTGGTAAAACCGGAAACAGAATGCCACTATTGCTTACAAAAGAACTGGCAGAAAAATGGCTAAGTGCTGATTTGTCTGATAAGGAGATGGAAGCAATCACAGCATTTGAATTTCCAGCGTCTGAAATGAATGCCTGGCCTGTACATACGATACGCACGCACAAGGAGGATGATGAAAACATTATTAAACCCCTGGAAGATGTTGAAATTCCTGCACTCTAAGCTTAGATCTGTTTAATACCTCGCCTTAGATATTCATAAATAACCAGATTCATAAAAAAAAGTAGCATCCCATAAAAAGTATCTTCAAATGGAATGGTATAAATTCTAAAGCCCAAATTTTCGGCATCATTATACAAAACAACCGGAATCGCTGTGAGAAAACCATTTACTAATAAAAAGGGAATAAGTATTATAGCAAATGAAAGGAGGAAATAAATTGTTTTAAAACGGGGAATATGTTTTTTAAATAAATAAAAAGCGCCGGTAAATAAAGCAAATAATATGAATGTAGAGGCTGTATAATATCGATGATAAAAGAAAACGCCGATGATAAGAAGAAGTGCTGATATTAATTTTAAGAACACATCTGCAGCCACTCCATTTGTTATATAAGGAAAATAACAAACAATACATTCATAAATAAACATACAGCAATATGGAACTACAAAAAAGAAAAGTACTTCCTCCAGCGGCAGGTTCAATATATGAATACCGGTAACATAATTTGGATTAAAACTCCATACACCCAAAGACGTGAACAAGCTATCCCAAACAATATAGAACAATGCAGGAAGAATCATTGCAGGAAAAAGGAATTTCCATTTTTTAAAGAATGCCACCTTTTTATCAAAACTTAATGCCAGTGGCCCTGCAAGAGAAGCCGCCAGAATTATAAAATATGTGTAGTGTGAATTCAAAATTGCTGAATAGAATTATTAAAAGTATAAGTGAGTGACACAACGATGTTTAATTGAAAAACTACTGCTGGCAACAAAATTTTATTTTACTGCCCTCATTTTATCAGCCTTCACTTTTTCCCAATATTTTTTGGCCACATATAACATTCCAAAACTTTCTCCCTCTTCTTTATCGATATGCTTGTGATGCATTTTGTGTGCCCAGCGAATAGTTCTTACATAAGTATTATTACTTCGGGTAAACCATTTAAACCGCTGATGAATAATGACCTCATGTACCAAAAAGTATGCAAAACCATACATTGCTATTCCAAAACCGATTGCTGCCAACCAATAACGCTGGTCCTGTAAGCCAAACATGATACACAACCAACTAGGTATAGCGAATATCAGAAAGAATGCATCATTCTTCTCAAAAAAGCCTGGCGTTGGCTTGTGATGATCTTCGTGTAAAACCCACAAAAATCCATGCATAACATAGCGGTGAGTAAGCCAGGTTATTCCTTCCATCAGCAAAAATGTGCCGAGCATAACGGGTATAAAAATGAGCCAGTTCATAAAAAAGTTCTTAGCAATAAAAAAAACATCGCTTGAATGAGTAATAAATTTACTGCGAATTTATTTTGTTTATCAAATCGCAGTCGGTGAAAACCCAATAATAACAACATGCTTACTACAAACCAGCTAAGGTAATTGTACAACGGTATTTCGCCGTCGCCCAGCCATTGCCAGTAACCAAGTTTAACTGCAGCCGGTTCCATAATCCAGTCAAAAAAAACAGCCAAAGTTGCTCCGTCAACTACTATTGATAAGGCTTTAATCGTTTTTGTATTTTTTCCAGTAGCCTCGCTCAACTTATCAGTAAGCCGGGTAAGTAACATTTGAATACTTACACCGCAGCAGTAAATAATGATAAACCAGTTAATGCCAATCATGAAAGGTACTTTGTTAATACCGGGCCCCAACATACTTCCATAAATATATGCTCCAAATAACCAGCCCGTGGAAGTTCCCACTATTTCTACAAGCATACCAACAACAAAACATAATAATATCAGTATAAAAAAAGAAATATTTTTTGCCTTCTGGGTGTATATAATAAGGCCACACATAAGCAATAAATTAAGTGGTGTAGCTTTAATAATATCTTCCGATTTGAAAAATAAAATACCTGCGAATCCAATACAATGAAAGAGTATTGCTATTGCCGTTGCAATTTGATATTTGGAAAATTTTTTCAATGAGAATGTGATCGTTTCTTTTTAAAATCTTTTTCAATAATTAAAGATGTGACTTTTGCACTTTTTAAACACAAAGGAATACCTCCTCCCGGATGAACACTACCTCCACAACAGTAGAGATTATTTATATAACCGGTAAAATTAGGAGCCCTGAAAAATGCTGCCATTTTACTGTTAGAACTGGTGCCATACAAAGACCCCATGTAACTTCCGGTTTGTTCTTCTATAAGAACAGGATCTAATATTGTCTCAGAAACGATGAGCTGCTCTATATCCGTATTAAGCAATCTGCTCAATTTTTCAATGATGTTTTTTCTTGACAATGCAGTAAACTCTTCCCAATTCTGGCCGCTATTTGCCGGTACATTAATCATTACAAACCAGTTTTCATTACCCATCGGAGCATGATCTGGATCTTCTTTGCTGGTAATATTTATATAGACTGTAGGATCGGAGAAAAGTATTTTTTTATTAAAAATACATTCGAATTCCTCTTTATAATTTTTACTAAAGAAAATATTGTGTAATTGCAGCTCAGGAAAAGACCTGTTGATTCCCCAATAAAAAATGAGGGCACTGCTGCTGCGCTCCTGCTTTAATACCTTATTGGCTTTATTGGTATGATTCAATAAGTTTTTATAGGTAAAATAGATATCAGCATTACTCACAATCAAATCTGCATAAACATTTTGATCACCCGCAACAACTCCATAGGCCTTATTCTCTGCATGAATAATTCTTTGCGCAGGGGTATTGAAATAAAATTGAACCCCTTTTTTAATTGCTAGCTTATATAACGCATTAGTGATGCTAATCATCCCTCCATTGGGATAAAAGGTTCCTTGGTTTAATTCCAGATGTGGAATAAGGCTAAGCATTGCCGGTGCTTTATAGGGATTACTGCCATTATAAGTTGCGAATCTGTTAAATATCTGACCAGCTTCTGCAGTTTTAAATTTGTTAGCGTTGTATTTATGAAGACTCTGAAACAGGTAAGAAAACTTTACAGTTCTAAGTGCAGTTAGTGCCCGCTTATGCAACCAAGTAGCAGACTTATGAAGTGAGTGATTTAAAAATACTGTACCAATATTATTGTATAATTTTTGGGAGTCAGACAAGTAATTGATCAATGAACTCTTAGGCTCACCGGTCTTCACATGCAGTTCTTCTGCATATGCCTCTGCATTGGTATAAGCATGAATAATTTTACCCGATTCGAAAAAATATTTACAGGCAATATCCACTGATTTGTAAGTAAAATAATCTTCAATAGGTTCTCCTGCTTCTTCAAACAATTCCACAATATTTTGCGGCTGTGTAAACAGGGAGGGGCCTGCATCAAAACGATAACCGTCTTTTTCAAACATAGACAACTTTCCGCCAGGATATGCGTTTCGCTCAAATACCTTTACTTCAAACCCCTGCAAAGAAAGCCTAGTTGCTACAGCAAGCCCTGCTATACCACTACCAATAACTATTGCTGCTTTTTTCTGCATCTCGTTAAAATTAGATTTCTGCAGCTGCAAGATATGTTTCCAGTTTTGGAAAAGCAATTTTAAACCAAGATGTATATAAATGAGGCTCCTTATCTATTGATTCTCTGATAATGTCCATTGCCAGATAAGCACAACTTTTTACTTCGGCAGGGTCTGGATTAATCACTCCATCATAGTTACCAATAAACACATGATCTACTTCGTGTTCGGTAAGTCCGTTGTCAAAGTCTGTTTTGTAAGCAAAAACAAATATTTTTTGAATAGGTGTATTAAAACCCATTTCTTCCTTTAGTCTTCTTTGGGCAGCAGCTTCGGAACCTTCATTGGGCGATGGATGGCTGCAACATGCATTGGTCCACAATCCTCCACTATGGTATTTATCTATAGCTCTTTGCTGTAACAACATTTCGCCATTTTTATTAAAAATAAAAACGCTGAATGCACGATGCAACAATCCTTTTTCATGGGCTTCCATTTTATCCATGAAACCAACTGGCTCGTCCTGCTCGTTTACTAAAATTACCTGTGACAAATTTTTTCTTTTATAAAATATTAAACTGTCTCCTTAACCCTGCTCTCATTAGGATAAATGCTTTTGAATAATTAGGAATCCTTATCCTGCTATCAAATAATAAGGCCGGTTGAGATTTTTTTATTTTTTTAAACAACGATAAGTAATATTTATAGGCTACATAAACACCAAAACGTGCATTTGCGGGTAGTTGTATAATTCCTTCGTAAGCTTTTTGGAAATCGGCTGCTATATCTTCTTCTATCTGTTTTTTTATTGCAGGAGTAAAATTTCTAAAATCTATACCAGGGAAATAAGTACGATTCAATTGTTCATAATCTGCTTTCAAATCCCTTAAAAAATTAACCTTTTGAAATGCAGCCCCCAATGCCTGTGCAAAAGGCTTTAGTTTATTATACATTGATTTATCGCCGCCACAAAAAACATAAAGACACATTAATCCAACTACTTCGGCACTTCCGTAAATATATTGCTGATATCCGTCAAGATCATATTTTGTTTTATTAAGATCCTGCTCCATGCTGTTAAAAAAAGCTTCTATCAATTCTTGGTCAATTTCAAATTGGTTGATTGTAATTTGAAAACTTTGAAGAATTGGATTAAGGCTTACTTTTTGTTCAATGGCACGGTAAGTGTCTTTTTTGAATTCTGCCAACAGCTGTTCTTTATCAAATTCATGGAATGAGTCTACCACCTCATCTGCAAACCTTACAAATCCATAAATATTATAAATAGATGTGCGCAAAGATGGGTGCAACAACCTGATTGCACTGCTAAAAGAAGTGCTGTATTTCTCAGTAGTGATTTTACTGCACTCCTGGCTTACTGTATGAAAGAGATCCATCATGCATTAATTATTTAAGGCTTAAATTCTTTTACTATTTCTTTTGCCACTACCTCTCCACTAATTAGCGCTGGAGGTACTCCAGGACCAGGCACCGTTAATTGTCCTGTATAAAACAAATTACTTACTTTTTTACTTTTTATTGATGGCTTTAAAATAGCTGTTTGCATCAAGGTATTGGCCAACCCGTATGCATTGCCTTTAAAAGCATTATAATCACTTATAAAATCTGATACCGAGTAAGATTTCTTATAAATGATCGAATCGGAAATTTTTTCTCCTGTAAACTCCTCAAATCTTTTTACCATCTTTTCAAAATAGTTATCTCTTAATTCCTCCGTATCCCCAACCAATCCTGCTGCTACAGGTATAAGAAAAAACAGGTTTTCACAATTTTCAGGAGCCAGGTTTTCATCCGTAACGGATGTAGCACTTACATAAAACAAAGGTTCTGTTGGCCATTGTGGATCACTGTAAATTTCAGTACCATGTAAATCAAAATCTACATCAAAAAACAAAGAATGATGCAAAATGTTCTTTAATTTTTTATTGATACCAACATAATATAATAAACAAGAAGGTGCCATTACCCTTGTATTCCAATATTCTTTGTTATAACTCCTACAGTTTAAGGGCAATAACTCCTGTTCAATAAAGTGATAATCTGCTCCTCCAATCACCACATCGGCTTCAAAAACTGAAATAAATTCCGATTGATCTTCCAAAACAGATTTTGCAGTTACTGTTTTTGCTTTTCCATCAACAATATCTATACTAACAACATTCTGATTAAAATGAAATTTTACCCCCATTTCATTAGCCAGCTTATGCATCCCCTCAACAATTGCATACATACCACCTTTAGGAAACCAAGTTCCCAACTTAATGTCGGCATAATTCATCAAGCTATACAATGCTGGGGTATCTTCAGGTAATGCGCCTAAAAATAAAACAGGAAATTCCATTAGGAATCTAAGCTGTGGATGTTTGAAATATTTACTGATATGTTTTTTCATAGAAGTAAAAACATCCAACTTTAATACCCCTTTTGCAAGGTCAATATCAATAAATTCTGTAAGCGAACGACCTGGTTTATGCACTAGTTTGTTAATCCCAACCTCATATTTATAGGCTGCCTCCTTCATAAAAGTATCTAACTTTTCAGCAGCTCCTTTTTCCAAAGATTCAAAAAATTGCATAAAAGCTTCATAATCGGCAGGAATATCCATTGGGCCATTTTGCCAGTAAACCCTATATGAAGGGTCAAGTCGCTCGAGTTGATAGTAATCTGAAACATTTTTTCCGAAACAATTAAAATAACGTTCAAAAACATCCGGCATCCAGTACCAGCTTGGCCCCATATCAAAAGTAAAACCAGCCTCCGAAAACATACGAGCTCTACCTCCGGCCATCGTGTGTTTTTCAAGCACAGTTACATCCCAGCCTGCTTTTGCCATAAATGAAGCTGCAGAAATTCCCGCAAAGCCACTTCCGATAATTACTACTTTTTTCACTTCTCTAAAATAATGTTATTGGAAATTAAAACGAAACTTAAATTAATATCTGTTCATTTGCTCTTTTAATAGTTTTCGGGCAAAGTGAATCCTGCTCTTGATAGTACCCAAAGGCTCTTTAAGCAAAGAGGCTATTTCATTGTATTTATACCCTTCAAAATATAATAAAAAGGGATGCTTAAAAATATCTGGCAAATCATGTATCGAGGACTGAATATCTTTTAATTTTAAATTTACTTCTGCACTGTTGGAAACTGCTGTTTGATTATGATTTAGCAAAAAATCATTTGGTGTACTATCAAAGATGGTTCGCTGACGCGATTTTTTCCTATAATCATTGATAAAAATATTACGCATGATGGTATACATCCATGCTTTTATATTGGTACCAACATTGTACTTTTCTTTATTAGACAATGCCCTAAAAAGAGTTTCCTGCATTAAATCTTTGGCAGATTCATGATCACGAGTTAATGTAAAAGCGAAAGGCTTTAGATAATCCGCATTGCTAAGCAACATTTGACCAAACTCTAAATTTGACATTTTGTTTAATTTTTAATATTCCAAAGTTAAACAGTAATTTGGATAAAAAAAATCCCTTTTGTCAAAAAAGGGTAATTTCTTTTTTTCTATAGAGTCGCTACAAATTCCATCATTTCAGAGAAAGACCGCTTAAAAATGACTGGATCCTGAATTTTTTTCTCATATGTATTTGTGAGAAGGCCTGATATTACTACAGGTAAACCTTTAAACTTGATACCAATAGTATTGATAAATTTTTCAAAATTAAAATTTTGGCCTACTGTTGTCAGATGACAATAGAGATAATCAGGTTTCTTGTAATTTACAAGATATTCAACATCCTTTAACGGAACATTGGCACCAAGATACAAGACATAAATTCCTCTTGTTTTTAATATATAATACATAAACAGAAGGCCTAATTCATGATATTCGCCTTCTGGTAAAAACAATAGAATTTTTTTATTTGAAGTTAGCGGACTATGTATATTTTCTATTCCGGAAATTAATTTTTGCCTAATAATATTGGTTACCAAATGTTCCTGTGCAGGATTTATATGATTGGTAAGCCATAAGATTCCAATCTTTTCGAGGTACGGGAATATTATATTCGTAATGGTTCTCTCAATTCCTTTTGAAGCAATATGTAAATTAAGAGTCTCTTCAAATGACTCAATTTCCAAATCAATCATTTTCTGAATCAACTCATTGACTATACGCTCCTGCTTAGCTTGGGATTGATTAAGTAAAAGAATTTTCTCTTTCACTTCCTGCTCACTCATTTTATCTATATGTGAAATCTTGAACCCGTATTTATTTAGAAGTGCAATATTTAGAATTGTTTTCAACTCATCATTGCTGTAGTAACGAATATTCGTAAACGTCCTATTTGGCTTTAAAAAATTATACCGTTGTTCCCAAATACGAAGTGTATGGGCTTTGATACCTGAAAGGTTTGAGAGATCTTTAATTGTAAATGAATCCATTTCTTTTATGTTACCGCTATATATTACAAGAAAAGATTAAAATTGTTTAGTTTAACTTAAAATAAGCAAATGTAAATGTAAACCCAATCCCAATGAATTGATGCGAAGCCATTATTTAAAACCTATTGATGGCAGTAATATATGCATCAATCACAATCTTTTTTGCGAATTTTTTAATTACCATTTCACGGGCTTTAACTCCCATCTCTTCTCTTTCGCTAGCACTCAAACTTATCATTTGTTGCATTTTTTGTTTTAGATCTATCGAATCCTTCACATTACATAAATAACCGTTAACCCCATGTTGTACAATATCGTTACAACCGGGTACATTTGTTGTGATAGAAGGTTTTTGCATACTGGCAGCTTCCAGCAGCACATTGCTCATTCCTTCTCTATAGGAGGGTAAGACTATGCAATCAGCTTCTGCCATAAATGGTCTAACATCATCTGCAGCCCCAAGATATTTCACAATACCGTTATCAAGCCATTGCATAACTTGTATTTCTGTAATAATATTTTCTTTAAGATTTTGAGAATAATAAGGACCCAATACTTGGCAAACTACATTAGAATCTAATTCTTTTAATGCTTTAGCTGCATCCACATATTCAAGTATTCCCTTATCCTTGATTAGCCGGCTTATAAAAAGAAATACAAATTTCCCGTCATTTCTATTTTGTACTTGAGGTGAATAATGTTCATAATCCACTCCCGAGCCTGGGATAATGACTGCTTGACTGGGTTTTACAAATTTTTTTTTAATGAAATAATCAAAGTCGTCTCTGTTCTGAAAAAATATTAGTGCTGTTTTTTTAAGAACGAATTTGTATAAAAGTCTTGCCACCCTGTACGCAAATGATTCGCTATCTGCGAGTGGCCCAATTCCAGAAATGTTAGTGATAGTTGGCAATCTTAAGAAATGTGTTATCAAATTTCCCCAAATGGCTGGACGCATCGTAAATGTCAGAACAATATCAGGCTTGGTTTTAATAAGGCCTGACCTTATATTTTTTATATATTTTAAAATATCTAAAATATTAGTATTACTTGCCCCTACATCCAAAACTTTAAACCCTTTGCTCCGTGCTAACTCCATCTCTTTTTTGGGGCCAGTAGAAAGAATTGTAACATTATAACCATACTCAATTAAAGCCTGTGTAAGTTTTAGCCGAGCCGTATTGGTGGAAAAGATTGTATTCTCCAGAATAGTAATATTTTTCTTCATTTAAATTTTCTGTTAAGCTAAATATGTCTTTTTATACCAAATCTCCATACTCATAAGGGTCCAAAGCATTTTGGCTCTTTTTTCTGCAGGTATTTTAATCTTATTATTTATTAATCCATCTATAAATTCTTTTTTTATCATTTGGCGACTAAAGGATGTATCGGCTCCCACATAATCATTTACAATCTCCCTCAAGTCATTTTCTACCCAATGCCTTAGCGGAATCTCGAAACCTCTTTTAGGCTGATTCAATAATTCTTCGGGCAGGTACTTTTTTGCTAATGTTCGCAACAAATATTTTGTACTCTTATTATTTATTTTAAAGCTATCGTTCATACCAGGGGCATATTCCAGGATTTCTTTGCATAAAAATGGACTTCTTCCCTCCAATGAATGAGCCATATTGGCAATATCCATTTTCACTAAAAGATCACTGAACAGATTACTGTTAAAATCCATATTCATTATCTTTTTCAAACCGCTAATATCGGCATTTACAATATCATTAAAATCATGTCTCATTTCAGCAAGATAATCTTCGCCAGAATGAATGATGTTTTTTTCAAAATCTTCAAAAATATCTACTCCTGCAGACAAATAAACTTCCAGGCTATTTTTAGATGCTAATGAAAAAAGTCTAAATATATAATTATAAATATTTTTCTTGTTATGTGGCAATGGCAAAAGGTCTTTTACAATGCCTGCAATATTTTTAACTCCCGAAGATGATTTGAAAAAATCGTATTTAGAGAATGGCACATATCGTCGATAACCACCAAACAATTCATCAGCTCCATCCCCATTTAAAATAACGGTTACATATTTTTTTGCTTCTTTACTTACATAGTAACTAGGTATTGCAGAACTGTCAAAAAAAGGTTCGCCATAGTTACTTATTATTTTTTCAAGGTTGAGTTTAAGATCTTCAAAAGAAATTTTTATCTCAGTATGATTGGTACCATACCTTTCCGCTACTAGTTTAGCCAATGGCGCTTCATCATATTCCCCGTCAAAAGAAACAGTAAATGTTTTTAGATTGTTATTATACTTGCTTGCAATAGCGGTTACAATGCCGCTGTCAATTCCTCCACTCAAAAAACTGCCTACCTCAAGATCTGAAGACGCTACCCTTCTTTGCACAGATGTATTTAAAAATCCATCTACTTTTTCAATTGCCTCATCCAGGTTATCAGAATTGTTCTGGGAGTAAAAAGGATTAATGCTCCACCATTTTTGGTGTTTTATATTAATATTCTTACAGTCAATTAAAAGAAAGGATCCCGCAGACAGCTCTGAAACATTTTCGTAAGGGGTATTATCCCCATAAAAAGAGCCAGTTCTTAGGTAGGTATAAAAATGCTCCTGTTTTAATTGCAGCGGTAATTGACTTTTTAAACAATTTAATTCACTTGCAAATACCAGCTTCTCATTATCGTAATAGTAGTACAGGGGTTTTTTACCTGCCCTGTCTCTGGCAATAAATAATGTTTGTTCTTGGCTATCATAGATTGCAAAAACAAACATTCCCTCAAGATCATTTATAAACTCAGTGCCAACTTTTCTGTATAATAACAAAATCGTTTCGGTGTCAGAATAGGTGCTACCTGTGACCTGATATTTTTTTCTTAGCTCATTGTGATTATAAATCTGACCGTTAAAAATAATCGTAAACCGATCTTCCAAAGTCATGGGTTGTATGCCGCCCGATATATCCAATATTGAAAGGCGCAGATGATAGAGATCTACATTCGCATCAAGGAAACCATTCTGATCATCCGGCCCCCGATGAAACATAGTGCGGTTGATCTGTTCATAAGATAATTTAAAATTTACAGCTCCTGCTATTCCACACATATTTTACGGAGATTTTATTGTGGGCAAAATAAATGTATATTATTGAATTGTAAACGATATTTTACAATAAATTTGCCAGCATCACTTTCATAACACCGCTTTTACACCTGTTTACAGACTTAAAAAATGAGATTAACAGACATTATATTATTTCCGCTTTATGTCTACCTATTAAATCTGATTTTTACTGCAAGAAGAAATAAAATCGAAGACCCCGTTCTTAAATTTTATCATAAGTATGCATTTTGGGTAAAAATAATTTCAACACTGGCTATAACTATTTTTAATGTTTATATTTCTTTAGGCGACTCTACTACACTTTATTTTACAGAAGGTCATGGTTTATTTAAATTAATTCTGGACGATGTTTCAAAAATACAATGGCTATTTGTAGAAGGTAAAGACTTTAGTCAGGACCTCATCTCAGACTCTTATAACAGAGGTTATTTTAACAGTGACGCTAATTTTTTCATAATTCGGCTTGTGACGATATTTTCATTTTTTACATTTGGTCATTACCTTCTTATTAACCTGTTTTTTTCTATGATTGCATTTACAGGTATTTGGAAACTTTTTAGATTTTTTTATGATATCTATCCACATTTACACAAAAAAATCGCCCTTGCCATCTTATTTCTTCCCACAGTAGTTTTTTGGAGTTCAGGAGCATTAAAAGATCCCATATGTATGGGAATGTTGGGCTGGATGACATATGCTATTTACCATGGGTTTTATAAGAAGACAAATACGCTTACAAATGGCATTATCTCTATCATTGCAATATGGGTCTTATCTATAGTTAAACCCTATATATTGTTTTCGTATTTGCCATTTTTTATTTTATACATGCTGTTGATCAACATCCACCTCATTAAAAGTAGTTTTATAAAAGCCATTATGGTGATCTTTATAAGTGCTTTAGCTGTTGGAGGGTTCATTCTAATGTCTGATAAACTTCAGGAAGAAATGGGATCTTTTGCATTGGAAAAATTAACTGAGAGTATACAAAATCAGCAAAATAATTTTATCAATATGGCAGACAAGGCTGAATCCTCTTTTAGCCTTGGGGTTGAATACGACGGAAGTTTATCTAGCCTGCTCAAGATTGCACCAGCAGCAATTAATGCTACATTATTCAGGCCATACATTTGGGAATCTAAAAAAATATCAACGTTGCTTTCCTCTCTTGAAAGCCTAACTTTAATGCTTTTTACACTTTTTGTTTTATACAAAGCAGGCATTCGTTTCTTTCTTGTAACCCTTGTCAAAGACCCTATGGTAATGTTTTGTTTTTTATTCTCAATCCTTTTTGCATTGTTTATTGGCGCTACCACATTAAATTTTGGAACACTGGTAAGGTATAAAATTCCCTGTATGCCTTTTTTTATTATGGCGCTTATTCTAATTAACGAAGACAGAAAAATAAAAAAAACAGCCTCTCAAAAGGAGGCTGTAGTATAAATATTTTTTTATTTATTTCTATATAGCGCTTGCTGTAGCTCCGTCTATAGAAGGGCTTGCAAACAAATTGAAGAAAGACAATTTTACATACTTCATATAATTATTCAATCCATCATTAAGCCGCTGTATAGGGCTAATTTGTAATCTTTGTAATATTGTCTGAGGAGATTGACTAAAATCATTAACGAAAGCATCAATTGCAGGCCAGAAAATAAAGGCTAATTTTTTAAATTTATCTGTTTTCTGAAACACCATTACAATTCCTGCAAATGCAATTAAAAAACAACAATAATTTACAAAAGCAACTAGTTTGTTATTAAACTTAGTATTGTGAATGTGTAACCGGTTACGTACATAAAAATACATTTTCCAGCTATTCTTAAAATTCCAATCAGCTTTGTAAGAAAAGGCTGCTGCCGGATGATAGTGAATACTATTGGCTACAGTACAAACAGGAATATTGTTTCTACTGGTAATTCTATGGTAATATTCTGATTCGTCGCCCCATAAAAATAAAGATGTCTTAGGCAATCCAACTCTTTCTACAATATTACGATGGATCATTGTTCCATTAAATGGATGTCCTATTCCGTATATTAAATTTGTATTTACATCATCGATAGTGGCAAAATTTTTAGTTTTCCAAACAAAGGTCTTTTTATCTTCTTTATTTATAACTGCACAATTACGTAAACATAAATTATCTGTTTCTGCAGCAAGAATATTCTTTAGCGCATCCTCTTTTGGATATCCATCATCATCCATACACCAAATCCATGAATAGCCATTTTTGTATGCCCAGGAAATTCCGGTATTGAATCCTCCACTTGAACCTAAATTATTTTGTGTGATGAATGTTATATCTGATTGTTCTTTTAGCCATTCTTCGGTACTATCTGTACTGCCATTATTTACAACGAGAATTGTATCTAATTTTTGAGACTGATTGCGTAGTGCAGTGATGCACTCTGATAATAATTTCTGGCGGTTGTATGAAACAACGACTGCTATAGTCTTTTCCATCAGATTTGGATTTGGTTTTATTTAAGGAAATTGGATATAATATAAACGGCTTACAATAAAAAATATTGTAAGCCGCACAAAAAATAGTTCAAATGATTATAAAATGCAATAAGTATAACTACTTAATTTGCAATGAGATATTAAAAAAAGGGGTGTTTATTGTTCTATATTTGAGAAAACGGGTAGGGTTTCGTTACTATTCATACTTAAAATGAATTTTTTCGAAAATTCCATAGCTTCTCCAATTACATGGTGCATATCCATATATCTGTAAGTTGCTAACCTACCTAAAAAAGAAACAGATTCTAGTTCTTCAGCCTTCTTCCTGTATTTTTTTAATAACTCTTTATCAGCTTCTAGCCTTTTGGGGTAATAAGGAAGATCATCTTTGCCGGTTTCTTTGCTAAATTCTTTAAAGTAGACAGTTTTATCATGCTGTTCCCAGGGAGTAAAATGTTTATGCTCGGCAATACGGGTATAGGGCACTTCTTCATCGCAATAATTCATTTGAGATAAGCCCTGATAATCCCCTTCGGCATAAAATTTTTCAAACGTAACAGTTCTGTATCCCAATCTACCATAACAATAGTCAAAATATGCATCAAGCGGTCCGGTATAAAATACATGGTCGTATTCACCAACATCTGTTTTTGCTGTGAATTTTTTATTAAGGCTAAGTTCAATCCCCGGCAAGTCAATCATTTTTTCCATAACCGCTGTGTAGCCATCTACAGGTATGCCTGTGTAAGAATGGGTATGGTAATTATCATCATAATTAAACCTTACTGGAATACGTTTCAAAATTGACGCAGGCAACGCTTTTGGTTCACATCCCCATTGCTTTTTTGTATATCCGTAAAAAAAGGCCTTATACAAATCAGCACCAATAAAATGTAAAGCCTGCTCTTCAAAATTTTGTGGATCCGTAATAGATTTATCTCCCAACGTAGCTAAAAATTCTCTGGCCTCTGCGGGTGAAAAATTTTTATTAAAAAATTGGTTAATGGTAAATAAGTTAATTGGTAGCGAATAGGTTTTCCCTTTACTTTGAGCTTTTACCCTATGCACATAAGGCTTAAACTCTACAAAGCTGTTTACAAAATCCCATATCTCCTTTTTATCTGTATTAAAAATATGTGGGCCATATCGATGAACCATTACCCCAGTTTCTTCGTCTCTGGAAGTATGGCAATTCCCTCCTAAGTGGGCTCTTTCATCCCAAATATCTATTTTACAATCCAAATTTTGTACAAGCGAGTTTGCAAGTACACAGCCCGAAAATCCAGAACCGATTATTAAATAACGTGCAGTCATAGTGTATTTAGTTGATTATTTATTTAAACAATAGCATCGTTCTGTAAGATCTTATCGTAGATAGAACAATAAAGTCCTATTGCTTTTCCGAGTGAATAAAACTCCAAAGCGCCCTCTCTTATTGCCTTCTTATCAAAATAAGTATTTCCCATTTGCTCAATTACATGATTAAAAGATTTAATTGAAAAATCATCTAGAACAAAACCAGTTTTATATTTTTCTACTATTTCCTTTACATCCCCTACACCACTATTTGTTATAACAGGTATTCCCATCGCCATCAGTTCTCCATGTTTTGTAGGAGAAGATGATAGTTTGGAATAACAAGGTTTAATAAAAAACAAAGAATAGCTGCTCAAGGAAAGTAAAACCGGCACATCCTGACGATTGGCCTGCACAGAAATAATTTTATCTCTTGGAATACCAAAGCTGGCAGCAGTATCAATGATATACTGATGCAAATGTGGAGATATAAATAAAAATCTTGCATGAGGAATTTGTAGCAATACCTGTTTACAAAATTCCATCATTTCTGCCGTAAGGTACCAACCGCCGATTGAACCAAGATAACTTATAATAAACTCATTGCTTTTTATACCCAGTTCTTCTTTGAATTGTTCTATTCTTTTTGGATCGATATGACCAGGGTCAAACAGTTCCATATCGGCACTACAAGGAATTACTGCAAGTGGAACACTTTTGTTATAAGTAGGCCATTTCTCTATAATTTTTTCTGCAGCATAAGTCAGGCAAACTATACCATCACTGTTTCGCACCTGTTCTTCTTCTTGTTGCTTAAAAAAATGATATATTTTTTTATACAAAACATTTGAAGTATTCCATATTCCTCCATCCACTCTGCTGTCTGCATAAAATTCTCTTATGTCATTTAAGAATTTAACCCCAAACTTTTTTTTCATCCACAAACCAACCAGCGATGGCACTCCAGGCCTTGTGTGCACCATATGTATTCCATGAGTAAGATGGATTTTTTTTGCCACCCTTTTTAATTTAACGATATCAATAAGCGTTGAGAGTACTGGAGGTTTTTTGGTATAAATTAAGGGAACCCAAGTGATGCCCGACTCAGATATTATTTTTTTTATTATTTCTTTCTTTTGAGAAAACACCTGCTCTTTTTCACAGCTCAGTAAATAAATATTATACCCATATTTACTTAACCCTTGTAAATACGGAATTACTTGGCTTTGACCAAGCGGATCGGTCATCCCATCGTATGAAATAAAAAGAATATTTTTAGAATCAATCAACTTAGTAAATTTTTATTCCTGAAAATATAATTAGGATTTCTGAATAACATTATCATAAATAGAGAACAGCGCATCGATGTATTTCTGCCTTGTGTACTTTTTAGCAATTTCAATTCCTTTTGCAGAAAATTCATTTAAATTATACTTTTCATTTGCTATTTCGCAAATCAGATTTGTTAATTCTAGTGGATCTGATAAATTAAAAAACATTGCATTATTAAAGGTAACTTCTCTCAACACAGGAATATCAGACAATAAAAGTGGCAAACCCATCGCCATTGCTTCTACCGCAGCTATACCAAAACCCTCATATTTAGAACTCATAACAAAGAGATCATAATCAGAAAAAACTTCTCTAATATTATCTACTTTCCCTTTGAAAGTTACATTTAATTGATGTTTCTCAATCAATTTTACAAATGCCGGATATGATTCATAATCTGTATTACCATAAATATCTAATGTTGCCGAATCCTTTTTTAACCCTATCATGGATTGAAGCAGGTACTCATAATTCTTTGATTCTTTAAGATTACCAACTGCAAGTATTCTCAATGTTTTAAGGTGACTAAATTCTCTTTTACCAGAAGTGACATTAAAATATTCATCCGAGATATAATTTCTTAGAATAAAATGCTTTCTAGTTATCTGAATCGTTTTAATATAGTCATCCAACACAAGTTTAGACACAGCAATGATTGAATGATTTTTTTTGATAGTAAGTTTTTCGGCCAGCTTATACAACTTATTAGTGTCAAAAATATTTTTACTTAATTCATTATGGATGGTATAAATTAAGGGGGTTTTTGAAGGACATGCTAATCTTGCAGCCAAACTGCTATAATATAAATGTGCATGAATCAAAGTAGGAGCAGTTTTTTTGATGATCTTTCTCAATTTCGCCACACAGGAAATAAAGGAAAATTTACCATTGAACCCTAAAGTATATCTTTCTTTAAAAACTATCTGATCCTCATTAAAATCGCAACCTGCTGTAAGTGTTACAAGTATAACTTCATATTTCAAATTTATTTCGGGCAGAATTCCGGCCAACAGCATTTCCGCTCCTCCCTTCTTTAGATTATCTATAATAATTAATAGCTTTTTTTTTTGCATATACAATTATTTATTTTTCTTTAATTGAAGCGTTTTTCCATTCTTTAAACCGTTCCAAACCTGATAAGGTTCCTATTAACTTATTTGTAATAATATTAAAATATTTATGATTCGGTATTAGTTGATAAATAAAAATTATGCCTTTTTTGCAAATAAGGAATAACTCAAAAATTATACGATCTTTCCCATTATAATGTCTTTTATCTGATGGATTTATTATTCCTTCATGCGCTGCTTTAAACTCTGAATTATATCCGCTACTTAACCTAGCAAGATAACCTTCTATCTCCAATCTGTCCTGATGGTTATGATATAGGGTAACATCAAATACAACATAAACAGGTATAGAAAGTAATCTAAGTCGATTAGACAAATCGATATCTTCTCCCTGAAAAATTAATTGCTCATTATACCCGCCCAATTTTTTAAAAATACTTTTATGCATTACCAAAGAACAACTTGCAATTGAATGAAATTTATACAACCCCTTTTGAGGTTTAATTCCTTTTTCATGCATTCTTCCCCACATTGTATTATAAGTTGCATCTAATAAAAACCTACCAACTTTTGTACCAGTAAGCTTATGGTGTAAAGTAGACGGATATTCCCAATTTAAATTGTATACAGCAGCCCTGTTTTGCTCATCCTTTAATTGCTCTTCTATCCAATCTATAGCCCCTGGAGAAATCCACATATCATCATCAACAAAAAATAAAACATCACCCAACGCCATATTAGCACCAAAATTTCTTGCAGCAGAAACACCTTTTAAAGGATTATTAAAACAACGTATTTTTTCAGAAAAAGCTTTATTTACCGTTAAACCCAAATCTCCATCATTCACAATAATTATCTCTGCCTTTTTACCTGCAATAGAAACGATTGCTTTTTCTACTGATTGCCACAAAATAGCTTCCCTGTTTCTGGTTGCAATAATTACAGATATATCAATTTCATTCATTTGAATTTCATCTTATTTAGTAATAAATTTATCCTGCAGTGATCTCCTGAAAAGATAAAATAGGGTGCGTATATTTTTTATGCCCATTGGATTCAGTTTTATAGCTTGGACTAAAAACCCAAATGCCTGTTGATTTTGTTTCAGGTCTATATCACTTGCTGCCATGGAACGGTATCTTTCCGCCAGCCATTTTTTCATATTAATCCATTTTACATGCTTATACTTTTCATAATACTGCCTGAAGCCATTTAGCATAAACTGCTTATTTTTTGAAGCTGAACTACTTGTACGCCTGTAATAAACAAGCGGCTCATTCAGATATTCAATTTTAGCTTCGAGGCCTATACGAATAAACATATCCGTATCTTCTATTAAAAGGCTCTCGTCCCATTTCCCAACCTTGTCAATTATTTCTCTTCTGTATATCATCCCTACATAGAATATGCAATCTGCATGTGTAAGCACATCTTTATAAATATAGCCTTTCCGAAAAGTGGAACAATCATTTAGAATTATTTTTTTGTCGGCTTCATTATAAATCCATCCGTTGCTAAACAATGCCCCAACTTCTGTATTATGAATAAAGTAATTAACTTTTTTCTCGATATTATTTTTTTCAAACCAGTCATCTGAAGATAAAGGGGAAACCAAATCGCCAGATGATTGATCGAACAGAAAATTAAGATTACTGGAAATGGTTTTAGATTCTTTATTAGAATAGCATTTAAATGGAATCCCCGATTGTTCTAGCAATATTTTTCCCTTTTGAAAAGTATTATCTGATGAAAAATTATCCACATAAATCACTTCGATATTCTTATACGTTTGGGCTGCAAGGCTATGTATACATTGCTCTATATAATTTTCGTGATTCATGCTAAGCAGCAAAATGCTTACCAAAGGATTGTTTTGCATCATTAATATAAATACTTTTTTGTTATAAAAAACATTGCCACCCAGTACAAAGCATAATTAACACAAAATGCATAGGTCGATCCAATAACTCCAAACTTTCCTATAAACAAATAACTAAAAAAAACTAAGGACAAACTAAATATTATTTCAGAAATAATAAACAGTTTTATATCAGCTTTTGCTATGAGAATATACCCTAACAAAAAACTCCCTATTTTAAAAAAATCTCCTAACAACTGAAAAGTAAACAGTGGGGTCATAGGTAAAAAATCTTTTGAAAATAAAATATGAACTATCAAAATTTTGAAAGTCCAAATGCATAATGCCATGAAGCCCACTATTGGAAGAACTATTTTATACCCATTTTTAATTTCCTGTTTTAATTCTACTTTAGTATTTATTTCTGATAGTCTTGGCAAATAATAAACACTTAAAATGGTAGTGATAAATGCTAGATAATAATCTGAGATTCTTGTCACAGCCTGCCACCATCCAGCTTCGTTTGCTGAAAAAATATTCATTATTCTATTTCTTATAAAAATTTGCGACAAGGGCATCACTAAACCAGACACAATTCCCATCAAAGTAAAACCCAATAATAGTTTTGCAGAAGAACTTTTCCATTGCAAAAATTCAGGCTTAACATGAAAATATTTTCTTTTATAAAGAATTACTAAGTTGATTAAAAAGATTACCAGTGCGGTAAAATTATTTGCAATTAATACACCCTTTACTCCCAGTTTATAAGCAAAAAAAACGGTAAAGATTATTCCTGTTAATGATCCTGCAATATTAACGATGGTTAAGTATTTTATTTCCTTTAACCCGTTATAAACAGCGGAAATTAAAGTATTTAAAGCCATTATACCTATAAAAAACCCATATAGAAAAAAAACATTTGAAAAATCTTTTGATTTAAAAACAATTATTGATAAGAAACGGCTGAAGTATATTACAGATAAAGAAACAATACAGGAACTAATCAGAATAATAATAAATGCGGTACTAATAATCCGTTTTTTTTGAAGATTATCTTCCTTATGCTCTGCAAGATATTTGATAACCCCTGTAGTAACTGCTAAGGTTGAAAACATAGCCATAATGGCTATGATATTTTGATATTGACCAACATATGTAATACCTACCGGTCCTATTTTCACTGCAACAACTTTTGTTACAACAAAGCCGCTAATAAAAGTAATCGCAGTAGAAATTGAAGTATAAAAACTTGTTTTTAGTAATTTCATATATTCCTGATCACTTTTGCAGGTATCCCTCCGATAATAACATCGGAGGGGAAAGTTCCAGAAACAACAGCTCCAGCTGCAATAATAGTATTATCGCCAATAACTGAATTTTTTAGAATAATAACATTATTACCAATCCAGACATTTTTACCGATTTTAACCTCTCCTATTTCTCCTATTTGTCTGCGCAAATCAGGCGCTATCCCATGAGCTTCATGATCCATAATAGTAACAGCTTCTCCAATAACTGTACTTTGACCTATTTCTATATATTTTGCTGCACATATAAAGAGATTATTGTTAGTGGAAACTCTATCTTCAATTATTACCACCGCATTCTTATAACGAGGTTGAATTTCTATAGACCCATATCTAAAACGGCCTCCCAGTTTAAAACCAAATTCACAACCGCCACCTATAATTAATTTACCTTTTCCAGAAACGATTGTATATTGATTACACAATGGTGCCCTTAGTTTTAAACTGATTCGTTTTTTGTAAATAGCATAATAGTTAGGCCAATACCAGTTCTTAAGTTGTATAAATCTGTATATAAATCTTTTTATCAACAAGGCTTTATTTTAAAATATGCTTTAACAATTAAACTATTATTTAAAAGCAGAGATAAAACATCCAAAAACAATTTCATCTTATTCAACAAGCAATATAAAGGAAATTATAAATCCATTTAGAGCGCTTCAAGTATTTATTGTTCTTTAACTATCGAAGTCATTTCTGTTTTTCCATTTATTGTTTTTCAAAACAATAAATGGAATCAATCCTAATGCATATAGCTTTTATCCACTTCCTACAACTGCGATTTTTTTTTACTCATCGATATGATTTTTTTTACTGCCCCATTTTCTAATTGATATTTATCTACGCTTTCAATACAGGTAGCAAAACCCATTTTGTCAAATATTAATTTATGCCCATACTCACTCATCCAGCCGGTTTGTTTTGCAGGATTACCAACAACAAGAGCATACGCCAAAACACTTTTTGTAACAACGGCTCCCGCACCTATAAAGGCATATTCTCCAATTGTATTACCGCATACAATTGTAGCATTAGCTCCAATTGACGCACCCTTTTTTACGAGGGTTTGTTTATATTCAGATTTTCGGCTTATTGCACTTCGTGGGTTAATTACATTGGTAAAAACCATGGATGGCCCCAGAAATACATCTTCCTCACATACTACACCTTCGTATATGGAAACATTATTTTGTACCCTTACATTATTACCTAAAACAACATTAGGAGAGACTACAACATTTTGTCCCAAATTGCAGTTCTCCCCAATTACGCAAGCTTTCATTATATGCGAAAAGTGCCAAATTTTTGTGCCATTCCCAATTATGCATCCTTCATCAATTATTGAAGAAGGGTGAGCATAGTACTCGTTTTGGGGCATAAATTAATTTAAATTGAAGTGATGTATGAATTATTAGAGACATGCTATTTACCAAATAAACTGGAAACAGTATGTATTGGCACTAAAGTTAAGTTATTTAAGAATTTTTAAATACTCCCCATACCCACTTTTTTTCAACTCCTCAG
>CANNJE010000032.1 GCA_947504605.1 Chitinophagaceae bacterium | reverse complement strand
ACATTAGCATTTGCAGCATTTTTGTGAACCCTACCCAATTTAACAATGCGGCAGATTTCGAGAAATATCCCGTAACCCTAGAAAAGGACATCATTTTTTTGGAATCAGCCGGCTGTGATGTACTTTTTCTCCCTTCCGCCCAGGAAATGTATCCTCCAAATGACCCCGTCATAATCTACGACCTTGGTTATATTGAGACCCTATTGGAGGGAAAATACCGCCCAGGACATTTTCAAGGCGTTTGCCGTATTGTTGACAAGCTGTTGAATGCTGTGACTCCAGACAACCTTTATCTGGGTCAAAAAGACTACCAACAATGTATGGTCATCCAAAAAATGATCGAAATAAAACAGTACCCAACCCAATTGGTTATTGGTGAAACGATAAGAGAACCGGATGGATTGGCCAAAAGCAGCAGAAATATAAGATTGGATGAAGCTGAAAGAAAACAGGCTTTGTTTATAATCGAAACCCTAAGAACCATCAAAGAAAAAATAAACAACAGCAATCCTGACACCCTTATTATGGAGGCTGAAAAAAGTTTGACCCTACAAGGTTTTAAAGTAGATTATGTGTCCATAGCCGATGCCAACAACCTCCAACCGATTGAAATAAAAAATGAGGATCAAAAAAAAGTAGCACTGATTGCAGCTTTTATTAATGATATCCGGTTAATTGATAACCTGTTATTGAATTGATATTTTTTTTGTTAACACTACAAGTATGAACAGGCAGTTGTAAATTGTGGTTTCTTATGCGCAAACGTATATTTTCCATCATTCAATACGTCATCTTTTTAGGTGCTGGTATTTTTTTGGTTTGGTGGCAACTAAAATCAATGACCAATGCAGAAAAGACAGAATTCTATGCTGCTTTTTCCCATACCAATTACTGGCTGATGATACCGGTTATTTTTATGAGCCTTTTAAGCCATTTAAGCCGGTCGATGAGATGGAAATTAATGATGGAACCCCTGGGTTACCACCCCTCTTTAAAAAATGTTTTTGGAGTAACCATGGTAGGTTATCTTGCCAATTCGGCTGTACCAAGATTGGGTGAAGTCCTCAAATGCAGTATCCTGGCTCGTTACGAAAAATTAAAGATTGATAAACTATTTGGGATCATACTGGTTGAGCGATCCTTTGACTTTGTTTGTTACCTTTTTTTTATTGGCATTACGGTTTTGATGCAAATAGATCTTATTGGGAGTTATGTTACTTCCAAACTAAAGGTAATGGCACAATCAAAAGGATTGCCTATTTGGGCAAAACTGCTGCTGATACTCGCCCTGCTTTTTGCTGTAATCTATATTTTTAAGTACCTGGCTAAAAAATTTCCGCACAATAAAATCCTTACCAAACTGAATGGTTTTATTAAAGGGGTAAGCGATGGTTTTAAAACCATCAGCAGCCTAAAAAAAAGAAAACAGTTTTTGGCACATACCTTTTTTATTTGGTCGATGTACCTACTTCAAATATACATTGGTTTTTATGCAATGGAAGGCACTTCACAACTGGATATAAGGGCTGCATTTGCTGTTTTATCGTTGGCTACCCTGGCAATGATTGCCACGCCGGGAGGTATAGGCTCCTTCCCTATTTTTGTAATGGAAACCCTTCTGATTTATTCTGTGGCATCCCCCATTGGCAAAGCGTTTGGCTGGCTGATATGGGGCGCCAACACTGCCATCGTCATTATTGCAGGGCTGATTGCACTTTTACTGTTGCCCTACTTAAATAAACATACTAAAAATAAAACACATACTACCGGCTAAGATGTCAGTACTTAAAAAGTGTATGCTTACAAAACCATTTTTTAAATTAATCGAAACTTAATATTGAACAATAATAGGCTTCAATAATTTTGCCCTTTATTTTTTTAACCATAATCGCTCGCATTGCAAAAACGTAAAACCATCATCAGGGATATCAGCTGGCTTTCATTTAACAACAGGGTATTGCAGGAAGCTGCCGATGAAACCGTTCCACTAAAAGAGCGCATTCGTTTCCTTGGTATTTTTTCCAACAACTTAGATGAATTTTTCAGGGTTAGGGTGGCTACACTTAAACGGATGACTGAAGTAAGAAGCCGTTCCAAAGCAAGGATGCATATGGAAGCACAACCTGAAAGTATATTGCAAGAAATAGAAGAAAAAGTAAACCTTCAGCAAATTGAATTTGAAAGAATCTGGAAAGAGATTCAAAGAGAAATGAACAAACAGAATATCTTTCTTGTAAATGAAAAAAAACTAAACAATCAGCAGCAAAAATTTGTACTCGATTATTTTAATGAAGAGGTAAGAAGCTATATCATTCCGCTGATGATAGAAAGTATTCAAACCTTCCCGGTTTTGAATGATAAATCTATTTATCTCGCCTGTAAATTATCAAGGAAAGATAAAAGTATACCGCAGCGTTTTGCACTCGTATCAGTGCCAGCAAGGCATTTGAGCCGCTTTTTGATACTGCCCTCTAAAACAGATGAACAACATATCATTTTGCTGGAGGATGTAATCAGATTTTGCCTGCCGTATATCTTTTCCTTTTTTAAATATGATCAATTTTCAGCACACCTTATCAAACTAACCCGTGATGCAGAAATAGATCTTGACAGTGATATCTCCACTTCGCTTATTCAGCAGATTGAAAAAGGATTAAAGAACAGAAAGAAAGGCAAGCCGGTACGGTTTGTTTTTGACAAAGACATAGATATTGCCCTGCTCACTTATCTGGTAAAACGATTGGGTTTGTCGCTTAAAGAAAACCTGATACCCGGAGGCCGTATTCATAATTTTAAAGATTTTATGAATTTTCCTGACTCCGTTTTTTTAAAAAAGAGCCAACGTAAAAAACCGTTTACGCATGCCCTTTTAAAAAATGCAGACAGTGTAACCAATGTTGTTTTTGAAAAAGATGTGTTGCTTAATTTTCCTTATCACTCTTATGATAGTGTAATAGATCTTTTAAGAGAAGCCGCCATTGACCCCAATGTGGTCAGTATTAAAATAACCTGCTACAGGCTTGCCTCCCGCTCTAAAGTAATCAATGCTTTATCCAATGCAGTGCGTAATGGAAAACAGGTAACGGTGGTGCTTGAATTAAGAGCCAGGTTTGATGAAGAAGCCAACCTGATGTGGAAGGAAGAACTGGAAGATGCAGGTGTAAAAGTTTTGCTGGGACTACCGAATCAAAAAGTACATGCCAAACTTTGTCTTATCAAAAGAAGGATTCATAATATTACCACACATTATGGTTTTGTAAGCACCGGAAACCTGAATGAAAAAACAGCCCTTGCATACGGAGACCATTGCCTGCTCACATCCGACAGAAAAATAATGGCAGATGTGAACCGCATCTTTACTTATCTGGAAAACCCGAAAACAAGAAAAAATTTGTTGGGCTCCTGCAAAACATTAATGGTTTGCCCAACCGGTATGCGTCGCCAACTGCTTTCCTTAATAAACAAGGAAATAACAAATGCCCAGAAAAAGAAAGCAGCATCCATCACCCTTAAACTAAATTCAATTAGCGACGAACAGCTTATTTTGAAACTGGAAGATGCCGCAAAAGCTGGTGTTGAGATTAAAATGCTGATAAGGGGTATTTTTTGTATGTATACCGAAAATAAGAAATTTCAAAAACCGGTACATGCCATCAGTATTGTGGATGAATACCTGGAACATTCAAGGGTAATGATCTTTCATAACGGAGGAGATGAAAAAGTATTCATTTCTTCTGCCGACTGGATGGTGCGCAATATTGATCATCGGGTAGAAGCAGCCTGCCCTATTCTGGAAAAAGGTATTAAAAAAGAAATCATCGACATTATCAATATTCAGTTAAACGACAACATTAAAGCAAGGATTCTGGACAATGAACTCAGCAATCAATATGTGAATCCACGCAATAAAACAAAAGTGCGCTCGCAGGTTGAGACCTACAATTATCTTTTTAATAAAAAATATTCCTAACTACCCGGATACACAATCCAGGCAGTTATTTTTTCATGAGCGACTGCTTTATTGTAATTTTAGATTTGGTAAGCAATTTTTAGCAACGGTTAAACAACATAATTACTTTGATACTGGCAGCAATAGATATAGGAAGTAACGCAGCAAGGTTATTAATTACGGAAGTGATAGAAAGGACCAATGAAAAGCCACTTTTCAACAAGTTAAACCTCTTCAGGGTTCCCCTTAGATTGGGTTTTGATGTTTTTGAAACACAATTCATTTCTCCCGAAAAAACAAGTATGCTTATCGAAACCATGCTTGGATTTAAACACCTGATGAAGGCATATAAAGTAGAAGCAATAAAAGCCTGTGCCACCAGTGCCATGAGGGAAGCTGTAAATTCAAATGAAGTATTGGAGCATGTGTTTAGAGAAAGTGAAATAAAAATCGAGATCATATCCGGTGATATGGAAGCCAATCTTGTTTATGAGAATCATGTAGCTGAAAATATGGATACAGACCATAGTTATATGTACATTGATGTGGGTGGTGGTAGTACAGAACTTTCCTTCTTTTCAAACGGAATTCTCACTTTTAAAAACTCCTTTAATATTGGCACTATCCGCCTGCTGAAAAATATGGTTACGGATGACCATTGGGATGAAATGAAATCAACCATCAAAACAGTTACAAAAGGCCAAAAAGCTGTCATCGCTATTGGTAGTGGTGGAAATATCAATAAGGTGTTTTCGTTAAGCAAAAAAAAGGATGGCAAACCACTTTCGTTGGAATTACTCAGAGACTATTATAAAGAATTGGAAGCGTTTCCTTTAGAGGAAAGAACCATTAGATACAATCTTCGTAAAGACAGGGCGGATGTAATTGTACCGGCATTGTCTATTTATATCAATGCCATGAGATGGGCCGGCGCAGAGGAAATATATGTACCTAAAATTGGTCTTGCCGATGGTTTGGTAAAACATTTATGGGATGAAATGAACCATCATTCGTAAGCGCTTATGAAAAAAAGGAGTTTAACGATATTATTATTTGTTTCGCAGTTTGCTTCCAGCCAAAATCCTTTTACAAAATTTACAGAAAAAGCGTGGGTGCAATGGGCCGCTTACAGCACAGATACCCTACACTTCAGTCAGCCAAATCTTAGCTTACTCTTAAGGGAACGATTTAATAATGGAAGCATAAAAGTTGCTTTTATAGATGATCATCTGAACTTTAAAAAACTCAGCTATTCCAATAAAGAGGCTGTTTTACAGAAAATTGCTCCTCACAGAATGAGCGAAATTATTGAAGAAAATGGCAACAAATATAGCACCATCCTATCAGCTGAGAACCCGCTCTTTTCATCCGACTATTTTGACGAGCAAACCAATGACCTGATTGAAGTCCAAGAAATATTGTATATCGAATCCGGTAAACTACAATCCTATATTCCATGGCTATCACTTAAACAAACGGTAACAACAAGTTGGGGAGAAAAACTAGGCATTACCAATACATTCAGTACAGGTTTTCATCATAAAAGAAAAATCAACAAAAGAATCAGCAAGAAATCCATTTTTCTGGGCAGTAGCTTTCATACCCTTCCAACCAACACTGCAACAATAGAGATATCAATGATCAAACAAATTTATGGTCGCAATATCCTTGAAACTTTATGGCAATCATTTCCAGGGAAAAATTACAATTTCATAAATCCGGAAAACAATCTTCCCCTACTTTTTTCGGAAATTGATAAAACACTGCTTGACTCTTCGGTGATGAGTATACCGGTTTATGATGAAAATGGAGAGATCAAGTCTAAACAAAATTTAACGCTAAAAGGAGAACCGCTGGATCTTAACAATATTGAATCGGTACAGTTATATCAACACTGGTATTATTCTAAAAAAAAGAATATCCTTTTTAGTAAAATCGAATCACTAACCCTCTATGCAAAAAAATGGAAGCAGGGTCTGCAAGATGCTGTTTCAAGTCCTGTACTTAAAATAGTGCAGCGTTAAGATTTCTTATTACTTTTGCAATTCAGGCGAATTCTCAGGACTTGTTTTATTCTAATGCAGAGCCATCTCCCTTTCGCAATCACTTCCTAAACAATATCGACATGTCTGTAAATAAAGAGATCAAAAAGATTACTACGCATACCATTCAGAAAATGAAGGATGCTGGAGAAAAGATTTCTATGATCACTGCATATGATTATTCGTTTGCCAAAATATTTGATTCAGCAGGTATTGATATTATTCTGGTGGGCGACAGTGCCAGCAATGTAATGGCAGGCCATGAAACCACCCTACCCATCACTTTAGATCAGATGATCTATCATGCATCTTCTGTAGTTAGAGGTATTGAGCGTTGCTTGGTGGTAGTTGATTTGCCATTTGGGTCTTACCAAGGTAATTCAAAAGAAGCTTTAAGTTCGGCCATCAGAATCATGAAAGAAACAGGTGGCCATTCCGTTAAACTGGAAGGTGGTGAAGAAGTGTTGGAATCAGTAAAACGAATAGAAGATACCGGAATCCCTGTGATGGGACACCTTGGACTTACTCCACAAAGCATTTATAAATTTGGCACTTATACTGTAAGAGCCAAAGAAGAAGCGGAAGCAGAAAAATTAAAAAGGGATGCATTGTTATTACAGGAGGCAGGTTGTTTTGCCATCGTGCTTGAAAAAATTCCTGCAAAACTTGCTGCGGAAGTATCTAAAAGTTTACATATTCCCACTATAGGAATTGGAGCGGGCGGAGCATGCGATGGCCAGGTTTTGGTAATGCATGATTTGCTGGGAATCAATACCGAATTTAAACCCCGATTTTTAAGACAATACCTCAATATGGGTGAGCAGGTAACCGGAGCTGTAAAAAATTATATTACTGATATTAAAAGCGGTGATTTTCCCAATGAAAATGAACAGTACTAAACACCTGTAAACACCCTTATTTTTTTCAAATTATTCATCCATTGTTTATTAATATAAATGAAAAGTTTTCTTTTTATCCTGGCCATATTCCCTTTTTTATTTAGTGCTGCACAGCAAATTGTTAACCTTGATCCGCTCAGTGTAACAAGTTCCCGCTTACCACAAAAAACAACAGAAACAGGAAGATCCATCACCGTACTAGATGCTAAAAAAATCCAGCAATACCCCATTCAATCGCTGGATGATTTATTAAAGTATACAACATCCGTAGAAATTCAACAACGTGGCCCGGCAGGTTCACAAGCTGATATTGTGATCAGAGGTGGCACTTTTCAACAGGTATTGGTTTTACTGGATGGTATTAAAATAAATGATCCCATCACAGGACATTTTTCCGCTTATATGCCCATCACAATTTCTCAGATAGAACGAATAGAAATACTGAGAGGTCCGGCTGCTGCTATCTATGGATCCGAAGCCGTTGGCGGTGTCATCAATATTATCAGCAAAACATTTTCCTCCTTTATTAAAGAAAAAAACAGCAAAGGAAATGCATCTGTTGCTGCGGGTGAATATGGTTATTTATCAGCCAATGCGGAATTTACAAAAACCAACAAACGTGTTAATTATAGTTTAGCTGCACAAACAGCCAATGCCAATGGACAAATGCTGCGGGCTAATAACAGGGGTTATTTTAATAACCATCTTTTTTCAGCCAATGCTGCTATGAAGCTCAAAAAAAACTGGAGGCTGCTCTTTCATTCCAGTTTCGACAGCAGGGATTTTGCAGCGCAGAATTTTTATACCGGTTTTATTAGTGATACCGCAACAGAAAAAGTAAATACCTGGTGGAATCATGTTAAGCTAAAACATACTACTTATAACTCCAGTGATGAATTAGACCTGACTTATAAAAATACATTTGATCAGTATGTTTTTAATCCAAAAGCTATCGCAAATAAAAATAAATCAGGTTTGATACTGTTGCAGTATTTGCACAGCAAAACAGTTTCAGCAGCATTTTTTTATAATTATGGCATACTAGCTGAAGAAAAAACAATCCAGTCTAATGACCGGGGCAATCATCATAATACAAATATTGCAGGCTTCGGTTCGTTCATTTATAAAGTAAAAAAACTAACGCTGGGATCAGGATTAAGGCTGGTAAATGATAGAAATTACGGGACTGCTTTTTTACCACAGGCTAACCTTGCTTACCGAACAGGAATCGTTGTTTTTAAAATAAATGCTGGCAGGGCAATTCGCAGTGCTGATTTTACCGAGCGATATAATAATTATAATAAAACAATCGTAAACAGTGGTAATATCGGCAACCCAAACCTGAATGCAGAAAAATCCTGGAGTTATGAAACCGGTGCTGATCTAGTGTTACCAAACCTCCGAATTTCGGGCACTGTTTTTTACAGAAATCAGGATGAAGTGATAGACTGGACCCCTACTCCGTATGCTGACATGCCAAGAAAAATAAACCTGGCACCTACAGGTAGTTTCGCATTGGCCAAAAACATAAAAAAAGTAAATACTTCAGGAATAGAGTTGGACATTAATTACAGCCGTCGTTTTAACTCAAATCAACAATTATATATAACCGCTTCAGCAACATTCCTGCATTCCGAAAGCTCAGATTCTATCCCTTCCTTTTATATTATCTCCCATGCCAAAAGTTTACTACAACAAACCGTATTGTATACTTACAAAAATATAGGACTGGGTATAACCAGTATTTATAAAGAAAGAAAATCACAAGAGGCTCCTGGCATAAAAGCGCTGATTAATAAAAATTACTGGCTGGTAAATGCCAAACTGGATTACAGGTTTAAAAGGTTTGCTGTATTTGTTGCTGTTGATAATATTGGTAATATTGAATACAGTGATTTGCTGGGAAGCAGGATGCCGGGAAGCTGGACCAAAGCCGGTTTATCTGTTTCCTTTTAATATGATATTCGGGCAATAATAATGCATTAAATTGCAGTCCAAATTATTATTGTATGATTGCTATTCTAAAAGAACTGGGCATAAATGCCAGTAACCAAGGTGTTTCTACCGGCCTATTATGGATTAAGTCAAAAGGAGAAAAAATTGTTTCTTCATCCCCTGTAGATGGAAATATAATCGCCACCGTAAGAGGTGCAGACAAGGAAACTTATGAAGCTGTGGTAACAAAAGCACAGGAAGCTTTTAAAGAATGGCGTCAGTGGCCAGCTCCCAAGCGAGGCGAAGTAGTAAGACAAATTGGAAATGAACTCAGAAAATACAAATCATCCCTTGGCAAACTGGTTAGTTATGAAATGGGCAAAAGCCTTCAGGAAGGAATGGGTGAAGTGCAGGAAATGATCGATATCTGTGATTTTGCGGTAGGATTAAGTCGTCAGCTTTATGGTTCCACCATTCACAGCGAAAGGCCGGGCCACCGCATGTATGACCAATACCATCCTTTGGGAATAGTTGGAGTAATCTCTGCTTTTAATTTCCCTGTAGCTGTTTGGAGTTGGAACAGTATGTTGGCATGGGTTTGCGGAGATGTTTGTATCTGGAAACCAAGCGAAAAAACGCCTTTGTGCGGTATAGCCTGCCAAAAGATTATTCAAAAAGTATTTAAAGAAAATAAAGTTCCGGAAGGGGTAAGCAACCTGCTGATAGGCGGCAGAGAAACTGGCGAATGGTTGAGCAACGATACCAGGATTCCATTGATTTCCGCAACCGGCAGTACCCGTATGGGAAAAGCCGTGGGCGCAGCTGTTGGACAAAGATTGGGCAGAAGCCTGCTTGAATTGGGTGGAAACAATGCCATTATTATCAGCAAAGAAGCAGATCTGAATATTGCGCTGATTGCAGCTGTATTTGGTGCCGTTGGTACCGCAGGGCAACGCTGTACTACTACCCGAAGACTAATCATTCATGATAAAATTTACAATAAAGTAAAAGACCTGTTGGTAAATGCCTACAAACAATTAAAGATTGGTAATCCTTTATTGGAAAAAAATCATGTGGGTCCGTTAATTGATACTGCTGCAGTGGGAATGTACCTGCATGCAATCAAAAAATGTAAAGAAGAAGGTGGAAACTTTATTGTAGAAGGTGGAGTGCTTAAAGGAAAAGGTTACGAAAGCGGCTGTTATGTTAAACCATGTATTGCAGAAGCAAAAAACAGTTTTGAAATTGTTCAACACGAAACCTTTGCACCTATCTTATATATTATGAAATACAAAACAATGGAAGAAGCCATTGCTTTGCAAAATGGGGTTCCGCAGGGGCTCTCCTCTTCTATCATCACCAATAACCTGAGAGAAGCAGAACATTTTCTGTCGCAGGCAGGAAGCGATTGTGGCATTGCCAATGTTAATATCGGCACATCCGGGGCAGAGATAGGTGGAGCATTTGGTGGGGAAAAGGAAACCGGCGGCGGTCGTGAAAGTGGCAGCGATGCATGGAAAGTTTATATGCGCAGACAAACAAATACCATCAATTATACAGATAAACTGCCTTTGGCACAGGGCATTAAGTTTGACTTGTAAAATTTAGCTAAATAATTGTAAACGGTTGAATCCAATTATGAAATCAACCTACTTTTGCTATCATTATAATAAATAAAAGCATGATTACTAAATTCTCAACATTACTCGTAGCAGGTTTGCTACTCACAGGAACAACATTTGCACAAGGAGCAGCAGTAAAAGAAAAAGCACCTGCACCTAAAAACTGGCACCTGCTGGATGAAAGCACCGACGGGTTCCCGGGCATCAGCCTGGACAAAGCCTATGCATTTGTTCAATCAAAAAACATCAAAAGCAAAAAGATCATTGTAGCTGTTATAGACAGTGGCATTGATACCCTGCATGAAGACCTGAAATCTATTTTGTGGAGAAATCCAAAAGAGATTCCGGGCAATGGTATTGATGATGACAAAAACGGATATATAGATGATATCAACGGATGGAATTTCCTTGGAGGAAAAGATGGCCGCAATGTAAAAACCGACAGCTATGAAGGTGCACGTGTGTATCATGCTTTAAAAGGAAAATGGGAAAAAACAACGGTTGATACTGCTTCCTTAAAAGGAGCAGAAAAATTAGAATACGAAATGTATTTGCTCGCCAAAGAAAAAACGGTGGGCGATGTAAACCCACAGGAAGTGGCTTATATCAAACAATTACAACCTAAGTTGGTAAAGGGTGATTCTATTATGAGAATAGAAATAGGCAAAGAAGAATACAATGGTAATGACCTGAAAGAATTTACACCCAAAAGTGCAGAAGCGAAAATGATCAAATCATTTATCCTGAACATTTCTAAAGCCAACGACAGCTATGAAATCAGCAACCAGCAATTGCTGGATGAATTGGGTGGCGAACTTCGCAAATCAGCATCAGTAACAACTGCACCACCCACCTATCGTAAAGATATCGTTGGTGATGATGAAACTAATATTAACGACCGCTTTTATGGCAACAACGATGTTATGGCCAACACTCCTTTTCATGGTACCCATTGCAGCGGCATCATCGCAGCTGTTCGTAACAATGAAAAAGGGATGGATGGTGTTGCAAGCAATGTAAATATCATGATGATACGTGCCGTACCGGATGGAGATGAACATGACAAGGATATCGCATTGGCCATTCGTTATGCAGTAGACAACGGAGCAAGAATCATCAGCATGAGTTTTGGTAAAGATTTCTCTCCGGAAAAACGCTGGGTAGACGATGCTTATCGTTATGCAGAAAGCAAAGGCGTATTGTTGGTACAGGCTGCAGGAAATGCACATAAAAATGTGGATGCAGAAGGCAGCTACCCTAATCCAGTTTATGCAGATGGCAAAGGAACTGCAAGCAATGTAATCAATGTAGGCGCAAGTGGTAATGATCAAAATGGCGGACTCACTGCAGCTTTCAGCAATTTCGGCAAAAATAATGTAGATGTATTTGCACCAGGAGTAGCTATTTATTCTACCATCCCGGGTGGCACTACTTACGGCAATGCAAGTGGAACCAGTATGGCCTGTCCTTTGGTGGCAGGTGTTGCAGCATTTATACTTCAAAACTATCCTAACCTTACCCCACAGCAGGTAAAGCAGGCTATTGAAAAAACGGCACAGGCACCTAAAGAAAAAGTAAAAAAACCAGGCACTGACGAAAAAGTAGATATGAGTGAGTTGGCCAAAACAGGCGGTATTATTAATGCTTATGAAGCCATTAAATATGCCAGTACTTTAAAAGCCCCTGTAAAAAAAGAAATGCTGCCAAAGTCAACCATCAAAAAAAATAAAGTAGGTTAATCAAAACAATCAACCTTTTAGATATTAAGCCGTTCCTTTATAAGGAACGGCTTATTTTTGTTTAAAACTTTTTTATGCCAAGACCCATTGAAGGAAGTTTCCAGCCCTATACAAGTGTTTATATCAGTAAAGTGAAAGAAGATAATGTAGCGGATGCTTTCAAAAATCAACATCAGCTTATAACTGATTTCTTTGAAAATATACCTGAGTCGAAGGCTACCTACGCTTACGCTCCCGGCAAATGGACCTTGAAAGAATTGCTGCAGCATATGATTGATTCAGAAAGAATCTTTGCCTACCGTGCAGTATGTATAGCCCGTAAAGAAACACAAAACCTTCCCGGCTTTGATGAAAATGAATATGTACAAAACAGCCATGCCAATACCCGTAACTGGAAAAGCCTCCTGGAAGAATTAAAACTAGTTAGACAAACTACCGAAATACTTTTTAGCAGTTTCTCTGAAGAAACCCTTCAACAAACGGGTATTGCCAACAACAATTCCATTGCCCTCAATACAATTGGATTCATAGCCGTAGGACATATTTATCATCATGTAGAAATAATCAAAGAAAGATATCTTTTGGAAGGAAATAATAGCTAAATATGCTACCAAAAGATATTCGGGTACTTTCTTTAAAATAGTTCAGAAGGAATATAAAGAGAGCCCTTTTTGACCGAACTTTAGGGTAACATTCAGACACACTGTTATAGGTTATACTACAACCAGATAACAGCCTTATAAAGCGAACTACCCATGCCAACTAGGATCAATAAATTCAAACGTTTTTGGAAAATACTAGGGCCAGGATTGGTTACGGGTGCCAGCGACGATGATCCCTCCGGCATAACCACCTATTCTCAGGCGGGTGCTGCTTATGGCCTTTCTACCCTTTGGTCGGCATTGTTTACATTTCCATTAATGGCAGCCATTCAGGAAATGTGTGCAAGAATAGGACTCGTTACCACACAGGGTTTAACAGGCACCCTAAAAACCTACTATCCTAAATGGGTGCTTTACTTGATGGTCTTATTCAGCTTCCCTGCAATTGTTATGAATATCGGTGCAGACATAGCAGGTATGGGTGCAGTGGGCAATTTACTTTTCCCCTCTGTTGACGCTACTTTTTTTAGTGTTTTTTTTACTATCCTGCTGCTGGTACTGATCATTTATTTGCCTTATCAAAAGATTTTTTCAGCACTCAAATTCCTATGTATTGCTTTAATGGTTTATTTGATTATTCCATTTATGTTTAAACAGGACTGGCTGCTTATTGCAAAATCTACTTTTATTCCCACTATAAAATTCAACAAAGAATTCATCAGTATCCTTGTAGGAATTCTGGGCACCACTATTTCGCCTTACTTGTTTTTTTGGCAGGCAACAATGGAAGTGGAAGAAATGAAACAAAGGAAAAAACACATCGTTGTAAACAAAAGAATCATGAACGACATGAAAAAGGATGTCGACTTTGGAATGATGTTTTCCAACCTTGTGATGTACTTTATTATTCTTACTACAGGAACGGTATTATTCAAGGGAGGAAACCATCAAATAGAAACAGTGGAACAGGCCGCACAAGCTTTGAGACCATTGGCAGGCGATTCTGCCTACTTGCTTTTTGCCATCGGAGTTATTGGTACCGGACTATTAGCCATACCGGTATTAAGTGGTTCGCTTTCGTATATCATTACCGAAACATTTGGTTGGGAAAAGGGATTGGATAAAAAATTCCATGAAGCCAAGGCATTTTATTCCATCATTGCCCTATCCTTGTTACTAGGATTGTCTTTAAACTACATTGGCATCTCTCCTATTAAAGCCTTGCTTTATTCTGCCATTCTTTATGGCCTTACTGCACCGGTTTTGATTGCCATTATTCTTCATATTTCCAACAACAAAACGGTGATGGGAAAATTCGCCAATAAGAGAAAATCAAATATACTGGGGGGCGCAGCATTCATCTTAATGAGTCTTGCGGCTATCGTTTTAATTTACCTGCAAATAGCCGGAGATTAGTTACAGCCCGATCTTTTCATTCACAATCTTTAATATTACTGCTTCTGCAGCTATAACGGCATTTTCAATTTCTTTGCCTTTTGTTATTATTTCGTTTACATAAACTTTGTCATCATACCCTGCTGCATTGATGCGCACATTCATAAAAGCACCCATTACTGCTGTGCGGGCACAAAGGGCTCCTACACCTGCATCAGATACAGAATTGGGATTACCATCGGTTGCCATGGCTTTAATGATTTCCATACTAGCATAAGAAGTCTGCATTACTTTAAAAGGAATTTCAATGGCAAATTTGGTGGCCTCCTGTATTGCCTGCTTGCGAATTGATTTTTCTTCTGCAGTAGTTTTAGCCAAAGAAAATGCAGCCATGATCTTATTAAAAGCTGCTGTATCTGCATCTACCAGTTTGAGCAATTCATTTTTCAATTGCTGTCCTTGTGCAGCCCAATGACTAAACTCCTCCCAACGCTCATCCCAGCCCTTTTTATGCGAAGACAAATTGGCTACCATGGTTGCCAATGAAATGCCCAAACTACCCACATAAGCAGCAATGGAACCTCCTCCGGGTGCCGGACTTTCACTTGCTGTTTCATCTGCAAAATCGGTCAGCGTCATACGCACCAATTTACTTTCTGCTGTATTTGTCAACATATATTCAATGATTCTTTCTTCAGGTTTAAAGGGCCCCAATTCATCAAGCCCCATTGACTTAACCGCAATTTTTATTAATTCCTTGTCGCTTACACCCACAGAACGTTGTTGTTTTTCCAAGAAATAACGACCGGCATCCAGCATCGCTTTCAGCGGAATCAATCCCACCAGTTCACTTCCTGTTACCCGAATCCCTCGTGCAGTTGCTTTTTTACAAACCTCATCAAAAGCAATATGTACAGGGGTGATATTAATATTGGTAAGATTAATAGAAATTTGAGCCACACCATATTCTTCAATAAACCATCCAATGGCTTTAACCGATTTTAAACTGCCTGGCTTATTCACTTTTACCCCATTCTCTTCCACATTCCTTCCGGCTTCCCTAATATCAAATGCAATGGCATTGGCTCTTCTCGTTGATGTTGTGTTAAGGTTCACATTGTAGGCCACCAAAAAATCACGGGCGCCAATAACAGTAGCACCTCTTTTTTCATCAAAAACGGAGGGCCCAAAATCAGGCTTCCATTGTGGTTGTATTATTTTTTGGGCAAACCCTTCATACTCACCTGCACGTATAACCGATAAATTGCTGCGCTCTTTATTAGGCTGTGCTGCTTCATAGAGGTATACCGGCAATAACAGTTCTTCTCCCACTCTTTTAGCCAGTTGTTGTGCATAAGCAGCCGTTTCTTCCATACTGATTTTGGCAATCGGGATAAGCGGACAAACATCTGTTGCGCCCATTCGAGGATGTTCGCCCTTATGTTTGCTCATATCAATTAATTCACCCGCCTTTTTAATGGCACGAAAAGCGGCTTCTATTACAAGGTCGGGATGCCCAACCATTGTTACCACGGTTCGGTTGGTAGCTTTCCCTGGATCTACATTCAGCAATCGTACGCCCTCTACCGCTTCTATTTCGGCAGTAATTTGATTGATGATATTTAAATCGTTGCCCTCGCTAAAATTGGGTACACATTCAATAATTGGTAACATAGCAATTGTATTATATTTTTAAAAGACCATGGTTGATAGACCGCTGACTATGATGGCAGCTTATTCTTTTCGCAATTTACTTCGGTTTTTGAAATCTTCCCTATTTTGATAGAGAGATTACCCATAAAGGGTAAGATAAAACATTAATAGCGGACATTAAAATTTGAAAACAAATTAATACAGGAAACTGGTTTTATTACAAAACTAATTAACCTGTTACCTTTACCTTTCTGTAAATAGATAATAACCGGATCTTCCTTTAAATAAAAATATGGTAACAGCACTTTTGATTTTCGTTTTTGTAGCAGGCTATATTGCCATAGCCTTTGAGCATCCACTAAAAATAAACAAAGCAGCACCTGCATTAATCACCGGAGTGGTTTGCTGGACGATTTATATACTGCAATCCGATTCGGCGCACACTGTTAGTGAATCCTTGCTTTTGCATTTGGGAGAGATTTCTTCCATTCTATTTTTCCTGTTGGGCGCCATGACTATTGTAGAACTGATCGATTCTCATAACGGATTTGACATTATCACACAAAAAATAAATACTAGCAGCAAATCAACCCTGTTGCTAATCATTGCTGTCTTGGCATTTTTCCTTTCTGCCTTACTCGACAATTTAACAACTGCCATTGTAATGACTTCTTTGTGTTCAAAATTATTACATAAAAAAGAAGACAGGCTTTGGTTTGCCGGCATGATCGTAATTGCTGCGAATGCAGGAGGTGCCTGGTCGCCGCTGGGAGATGTAACAACCACCATGCTTTGGATTGGGGGGCAAATCACCGCATTAAATATCATGAAACAATTGATATTGCCCAGCCTTGCAGCTTGTTTGCTGCCAGCACTGATTATTGCATACCGATTCAGGGGTTTAAAAATACAAACAAAACCGGTATTGGATAATTCTCCAAAAGAAAAAAGGGATGGAAAAATTATTCTGATTGCAGGAATAGGATTCCTCTTATTTGTACCTGTTTTTAAAACCCTCACCCATTTACCTCCCTTTATGGGTATGTTGATTTCATTGGGATTTATGTGGATCATCACTACGCTTATCCATAAAAGCAAAGAGGCTGAAATAGCCGAAAAATATACAGTTGCCAGGGCATTGCAAAAAGTAGATACCCCCAGTATTTTATTTTTTCTTGGAATACTATTGGCAGTAGCTGCCTTACAATCCTATGGTGTACTAAAAGAAATGGCTGGCTTCTTAAGCAGCACTTTAAAAAATGATTACCTGATTGGCACAGCCCTGGGATTGCTTTCAGCCATTGTAGACAATGTGCCGTTGGTGGCTGCATCGCAGGGGATGTATGATTTATCGGTATATCCAACAGATCACCCTTTTTGGGAATTTCTTGCCCTCACAACAGGCACCGGCGGAAGTGTTATCATCATTGGATCTGCTGCAGGTGTAGCAGTAATGGGAATTGAGCAAATTGATTTTATGTGGTACCTTAAAAAAATTGGCTGGCTGGCCCTGGTAGGTTTTGCTGCCGGCATCAGCATCTTTCTTTTGCAAACATTGTTCTAGGATGTCCGACTATTTTGAAAGGCTGTTTATTTTATTTTGTAAACGACCCCGGAATTACTTTTTATATCCGCTGCAGTTTTGCAGTCACAGGTATACTCGTACTGATTGCTGCCGGCTTTTGAAATGATGATAAGGGATACACCGCCATTGTTCTTTCTAAGCGCTTTGCTGTTGCTCCATAATTGTTTTAATTCATAAGAACAGCTGCTTACCCAACGAAGGCGAAACTTTACAATAACCCCTGTTTTTTTATTGGTTTCTTCCTGTCTTTTGGCTGTTCGTTTTAGTATGATTGTACCCGTAGAATCGTCCCTGTAAGTAAACAAACCTTTTTTAAACTTCGCACAACTGCTACTGTCTGCCTGAGCAAAAATAGTAACTGATAAAAAAAGGCTTAGCAGAAACAATACGTATTTTTTCATATTTCCTGATTAAACAAAGATTCCATTAATCATTATTTTATCTATCAAATGATGCCCAAAGGAATAAGGCAGATAAGCAATAGATGGTATGGGTTTGGTGAAAATAAGGTTGGCTTTTTTTCCAATACTAATACTGCCAACTTCATCCATTAATTCCATGGCAGCAGCGCCATTGATGGTTGCAGCATTGATGGCTTCTTCGGGCAGCAGCTTCATCTGTATACAACTAAGCGCCACTACAAAATTCATATTAGCGCTCGGCGATGAACCGGGATTATAATCGGAAGCCAATGCGATTGCAGCACCGGCATCTATCAGTTGCCTTGCAGGCTGGTAATTCATACGCAGAAAAAATGCAGCAGTAGGCAACAGGGTACCGATGGTATCAGAAATAGCCAGCTCTTTAATATCCTTATTTGTCATGGTTTCCAGATGATCTAAGGAAATAGCCCCCAGACCAATACCAGCGGCTACGCCTCCAATACTGTTCAGCTGGTTTACATGCAATTTTGGTTTTAATCCATAAGCAGCACCAGCTTTACAGATTGTTTCCATTTCTTCTACCGAAAAAAATCCTTCCTCACAAAACACATCTATATAATCAGCCAATTTTTCTGCCGCTATTACAGGCAGCATTTCAAAAATAATGCTGTTGATATATCCTTCGTGATTTTCTTTGTATGCCGGAGGAAAAGTATGGGCTGCTAAAAAACTGCTTTTAATACACAGGTCCGATTGTTGTTTAAGCCTTTTAATCACCCGCAGCATTTTTAATTCTCCCTCTACCGATAACCCGTAGCCGCTTTTAATTTCAATGGCACCGGTACCCATTAAAGATGCTTCCTTTAGTCTTACCATGGCTTGCTGAAACAATGTTTCTTCACTGGTATCATTTAAAACCCTTGCAGAGTTTAAGATGCCGCCGCCGTTGGCAGCTATGTCGGCATAGGATTTACCCTTTAATTTATCTACAAATTCATCTTCCCGGCTTTTCGCAAATACAAGATGTGTATGACTATCGCACCAGGCCGGCAAAACCATTTGGCCGGCAACATCCAGAATCACGGTAGGTTTATTGGGCACTTTTATATCCAGTTCAGTCATGGCGCCATAATCTACAATCAGCCCATCTTCTACCAGTATGAAAGCATTCTCAATAGAAGGCAGTATCGCCAATGCTTCCCCACGAAGCAAAACAGACTGCTCCCTTGTTCCCAGTAATTCTTTGATATTAATAATTAAAGTTGTCAATATTTTTGTTTTAAGAAAACAAATGGACGATTCCCTTTGTAAAATATTTAGTTAACCCCTGCAACAACATTGTTGCTAAAATAAAACATTGTTTTATTACAACTGCTCAAATAATTCAATACTAAATGTTTCCAATCCCGGATCCCTTGCGCCCATGAGCAGGAGTACACAATTTTCGGTTAAATGGGGTCGCATGGTTTCCAGCAGGTCATTTCTGTTCTCTACAAAAAAAGCATTTTTACCCAAATCCCTGATATCATTGATAAGATCATTGGCTGAAATATCTTTTACAGCGGTACCGCCTGCATAAAATATTTCACTCATCCATATCTCATCCTGCGGACGTAATACTGCAGCAATTTCTTTTACAAAATCTTTTCTCAAAAAGCGGGTTGGACCATATCCATGTGGCTGAAACCATGCCACTACCTTGTCGGCAATGGGCTGACAGGCCGCAATAGATGCTGCACATTTTGCAGGATTATGGGCATAGTCATCAATCACATACACACCCTCTTTTATTCCAAGCAACTGGTGCCTTCTGTAAATGCCTTCATATTCTTTTAAGGCATCTGCACAGGTTTCAAAAGCTACCCCCAACTGGTGCGCCACTGCCGTTGCAGCAAGGGCATTTTCCATATTGTGTTTACCAACGGTAAACAATAAAAAAGCTTGTTGATTAATATTAAACTGAATTTGTAAACCCTCCTGTTTAAAATCACTTGCAATATATCCTACACCGGAATGTTCACCCACAGAAAAATCATGAGAACAGTCGGCAGACAATTGTTTGGCCAAAACATTCGATTGATTAACTACAAATAACGATTTGGTATTCTTTTTAAATTTACCAAAGATCTCCATCAGTTCATCGATCTCCTGATGATCCTTATCTACATTCAGCAACAAACCTACTTCCGGTTCGTATTGTACGATTGAGCCATCGCTTTCATCTGCTTCAATGATCAGCCATTCTCCCATTCCTACTTTAGCATTACCAATCCTGCCTTCTTTTATTATACGTACCAATCCTGCACCGCTGATGATACTTGGATCGTAGCCTGCTTTTTCTAATATTTGAAACAACATGCCACTGGTGGTACTTTTGCCCGATGTTCCACCCACTGCGATGGTCTTTTTACTTTTGGCAATAATGGCCAGCAACTCACTTCTTTTTATGATAGGAATATTCAGTGCTTTTGCCTTTTGCACTTCCGGCACCGTATCTTCCACTGCAGTAGAAACCACGACCAATTCTATCTTGTCATGAATACCATCTCCATTCTGTAAAAAACAGCGAATACCCTCATCTTCCAGCTTAATGCGGGTTTCATTAATCTCGCCCGGTAAAAAATAACGGTCACTCCCGGAAACATCTTTTCCAATACCGGAAAGATATTGTGCAATAGCACTCATGCCTGTGCCTGCTACACCAATAAAAAAAACAGAATTAAACTGGTTAATGGATTTTATCATTATTAATTGATTAGAATTTTTAACGGATGTGCTTCAGTATTAAATACCGATTTTTTCAAATCAAAAGCGCTTGTTTCTGCAAAAAGCAGGTAAGCATATTTTAATGTTTCTGCAAAGAAAAAGCTTTGCATTGAATTTGAGTGCTGTTTTGTTCGAACATCTTTTATAGAAGCAAAGGCTTCTGCTGTTCTGCAATATTGCAGGATATCATCTACCATTCGTTTTCCCATCCATAAATAGGTTGATTCACCGGTAAGACGGTACAAATAAAAACAGCTTTCTATATTTTCAGGTCGCAGAATATAACCGGCACTGGTAATCGTATCTGCTTTAAAATTAAATTCTTCGGGTTCTATTCCAAACTTCGTCCACATATAATAATTTGCCTGCTGAATATTTTTTGCCGTGCGAACATCCCCAGCAAACGCACATAACCCTGCATAAAAGGCATCCAGTGCGCCATAGGTAGTAGCCAGTTCTTTACCTGTATTCATATCTACTACCCGCATAAAAGTACCATTGGCGGTTACACTCAGCAGATTTTTCTTAATCGCAGCATTGTGTTTATCAAAAGCCAGTTTAAAGTCAAGATCGCCAAAGAGTAACCAGCATTTGTACAAATACTCATAATAGGAATCAATATAACCGCTTATATGCGAGCGGGTACTCACCCATTTACCGGTATTTACATTGATCTGTTCTCCCACCAGGTCTATACTGCTCCTTTGATTATAAACATACATAATGGCTTTTTTGGCAACGTTATAATAATTTTTATTGCCGGTATGTTTGCTCAGTTGCCCAAACTCCATCATCAGTGTTCCAATCTCTGCGGGATTATTAATACTGTCTCTTGTAACCCCTGTTTGTAAATGTACATACCGGTATGGCATACCCGTAGGCGTATTAAAAGCAGGCATCATCCTGTCTGCAAGATTGCTGGCCAATTGCAGAAAACGTTTATCGCCGTCCAGTTCATAAGCCGTTATCAATCCTCCCAGCAGCCGAATGGTTATTTCAAATACCTGCACATCATTGTCAATATCAAAATTCAAAGTGCTCAGGATGATTGTTTTTGCGTCATCTGCTTCTTTGATCAGCCCCAGTAATACAAAACTATCATAGGCATCTACCGGCGTCATCAGCATAGCATGTTTATACCAGTTCTTTCCTTTTTTCTTTAATGGTTCCAGGTCATCAAAAGTCCAGGCATATTTTTTATATCCACTCCATGCATGACTGGCAGCATCTTTTACCTGTTGCCGCATGGCAGCTTTATTGTCTTCTGTAAACTTTGCATTTTGCTGCTGAGCATAACCGGTTGTTTGCAAAACGATCATTAGTATAAACAGGTAATACCTATTAATTTTCATTCCGGGTCATTTAGTTTTTTTGTCAAAAGATGTTAATTGGCGCAGATAATCATATTGCAAGTCTTCGTGTAATGCCATTACCGCCTTTTTTATTTTTTTTATAAGGCCAAGGTAAATATTTTCCAATGCAGTACTGCGACTCATATCCAGGTTTAATTGCAGCATGGTTTCTGCCACAAATAATAGGATCTCCACTTCAGTAGTAGCTTCATTGCTGTATCGGATAAATTTATTGGCAGTTCTTACAATTTTACGGAGGGTCTTTTTGGCAAAATAAGGATTGGTTTTATTGACATCCTCAAATAACAACCCGAGCCCTTCCTTTACATTATTAATATAACCAGGTTCGTCTGTATCATCAAATAAGAGGTAAGTAGATAGTTCTTTGTTTTCTTTTTTAAACTTTACAAGGCGCAGGCAAATGTCTACCAGTTCTTTTTGAGGCAGGTTTTCCAATGCCGATTTAATTTCTTTTACCGAAGCCGCTTTCATAACAGCAAAATACTTGTTTTATTGCTAACAAATGCTGCAAGAATTGAATTTATTAAGCAGGTACCAAAAACGAGTGGTAATGAATATCTTTAAATCTTGTAAACTACTGCATAATGACAAAACATCAAAAACTGATATCGCCCCTTAGCATTCTTATGATGGTGATCGTATTGGCCGCCCTTGCCACCTGGATTATTCCTTCCGGCCGCTACGACCGGCTGAGTTATACCGAAGGCAATTTTTTTACCTATACGAATCCGGTTAGGGATATTTCACTCCCTTTAAACCAGCAAACCTTAGACAGCCTCAAAATAAATATCCCCCTTGCCAATTTTAAAGAAGGCAGCATCAAAAAACCCGTTTCCGTTCCGGGCAGTTATAAAAAACTAGATAAGAATAAACAAAGTTATTTACAGGTTTTACAAGCACCCATCAAAGGCATTTACGATTCTATTGATATCATTTTTTTTGTACTGGTGATTGGAGGATTCATGCAAGTGTTTAATAAAACCGGTGCCATGGAAAAGGGCATCGCTTCTTTGTCTTTAAAAATGAAGGGCCGGGAATCCTGGCTCCTGATTATTCTTAGTTTTTTATTTTGTTTGGGCGGTGCTTCTTTTGGTATGGCAGAAGAAGGATTGGTTTTTTACCCCATCCTCATACCTATATTTCTTGCAGCAGGATACGACTTGCTGGTACCCGTGGCCGTTATATTTGCAGGCACACAAATGGGCACTTTGTCCTCTTTTTCCAATCCCTTTTCCACCATCATTGCATCCAATGCAGCAGGTGTTAACTGGTCGGATGGAATTGTAGAAAGGATGATTATGTTTGGTTTAACCTCCGCCATTTTGATATGGTACATTGTGCGTTATGCCAACAAAGTAAAAAAAGACCCTACAGCATCGCTGGTTTACCAGTTGCAAGGAGCAATTTCAACAACTTCTGCAATACCTGCCGCTGAGCCGCTGGCACAAACCAATAGCTTAACCAATCATAAATCGATGGTTTTGCTGTTGCAATTCTTTGCCAGTTTTATACTCATGATTATTGGAGTGGTTTTTCTGGATTGGTGGCTATTGGAAATGACCACCCTGTTTTTTGCATCCTCCCTGTTATTTGCGCTCGTAACCCGTGCCAAAGAAGCAGATTTTGTGCAGCAGTTTATAGAAGGGGCAAAGAGCCTGCTTGGCGTTGCATTGATCATTGGTACAGCAAGAGGTGTTACCGTTATTTTAAACGATGGCAATATCAGCGACAGCATTATTTTTTATGCGGCAGATTTGGCAGGGAGTATGCCTCCTGCCCTATTTATCCTGGTGATGCTTTTAATGTACATGATATTCACGTTGTTCATCTCTTCCTCATCGGGTATGGCAGTGCTCACCATGCCCATTATGGGATCGCTGGCAATGCTGGTAAATGTACCCGGTAGAGAAATTGTGAATGCTTATTTATTCGGGATGGGCATTATGGGTTTTATAACGCCCACCGGATTGATCCTTCCCTCATTGGCACTAACTAATGTAAGTTTAAAAACATGGTGGCGTTTTATTTATCCCCTGCTGTTGATACTGATTGTGGTTTGTGGGGCCTGCCTTGTTATTGGGATTTATATCAAATAAAAAACCTTCGTCAAACGGCGAAGGTTTTTCATAATTGTGGTTTTACTTTTTTTCAAGAGATATTTGGACAAAACGGGGATTAGGTTGATTTCTAGGATAATTGGTTTTAATATTGGTTGGTTTCAGAGATATTCAATTTTATAACACAAATTTAAAGCACTTAAAAAAAATATAATGTAGTTGACGAGATGAAATTTTTATAGTTGTTAGGCTACAAGACACGAAGTTTTACTATACTACCAAGTAAGAATAGCTACCTCCGTAATAGCAAAATTTAACAAAACCTCCTACACCGCAATCCCTGTAAAAGACAAAATAATAACTCATAAACCCTATATTGCAATTAAAACCAATCTATACTATGCGAAAATTAGGAACCCTATCATTAGCCTTATTACTTATATTGAACAGCACCCAGGCGCAGCTGCTTAAAAAGTTAACACCAGTAACAGCATTCTCTGCTGCCCTTAGTTCTGTTATAGAAAATTATCCCAACAACTACAACCGCATCCAGGGCGTTTCTTTACCATCGGATGATGACAGAGATATTTTTGTATCGGGCATTGGGCTTCCAGGGGCTTCTTCATGTGTGATCTACCGTTTCCATTCAAAAGAAGATACCACTGCAAGCTGGCAGGCAAGATTGTATAATGGGGAAGATTATGCAGAAGCTGTTAGAATTTACAAAAGCAGTTTTAAACAACTCAAACAAACAAGGTTTAATGCAGGCAGTACCAAACTTAGTTTTGATGGACAAATGGAACCTCCTGCAGAAGAACTTCGTTTTACCAGCAGTATTTTAAGACCATCCGAACGCACCAATCTGTATAAAAATTTTATTGCAGAAATAGAGATTGTAGGATCTGCCACAGGCTGGTCTGTGAACCTTAACCTGTTTAGCAGAAAAGAAGATACAGAACGATATTAGAAAAATAAACTCAACTGTCAAAGTTGTTGATGCCATGAAAATATACGAATTTTCATGGCATT
>CANNJE010000031.1 GCA_947504605.1 Chitinophagaceae bacterium | reverse complement strand
GCAGAGATTACAACCCTTTTAGCTCCTGCGGTTAAATGTGCTTCAGCTTTTGTTTTATCAGTAAAGAACCCTGTACTTTCAATAACAACATCCACATCGTGTGCTCCCCATGGAATTTGAGAAGGGTCTCTTTGTGCATATATCTTTATATCATCACCGTTAACAACGATTGAATTTTCTGTATGTGTTACATTCTGGCCAAAACGCCCTTGTGCACTATCATATTTTAATAAGTGAGCTAATACTTCCGGACTTGTAAGATCATTGATTGCAACAACTTCAATTCCTTCCATATTGTATATCTGACGAAAAACTAAACGACCAATGCGTCCAAAACCATTAATAGCAACTTTTACTGTACTCATAACTAAATATTTAAAACTTAAAAATAAATTTTGAAGTGCAAAATTACATGATGTAAGGATAATAACGACATTATTTAATTCGTTTTTCAACAAAAATGCCTGATTTAATAAATAAATTCCCCGTAGGCGGAAACATTCTTAAAGTATGTTCTTTTAAGAGTGGGTCAAAATCCAAGTGTAGTTTAAAAATTGTTATAGGAATACAAAAAAGGAATAAACAAACAGTCAAAAATATTAGATCGAAGTGCAGATCCTTAAAGCAAAAGCCAGTTCAGGCTTTCTATATCGTTGAGTTTGATGCAAAAAAAACCTTCCCAAATGGAAAGGCTTTGTACCACGTACGGGATTCGAACCCGTGATTCCTCCGTGAAAGGGAGGCGTCTTAACCCCTTGACCAACGCGGCGTTGTTTTAAAGGACGGCAAAGATAATGACCTGAAGTTTTTCAGCCAAATTTTTTAAGAATAGTTTCAAAGTATTTTTCAATTTGTCATTAAGCCCAATAAATATAATGGCTTGAAGTGTAGCAGCATGGATAGTTTCTGTATCTTAAACCCCGATTCTTAGCATCATATAACCCGAAACTTACATTTCATGACACAATACATTCTTGCTCTGGATCAGGGCACAACCAGCAGCAGGGCAATTATTTTTAACAACCAAGGAAGCATTGTAAGCATTGCTCAAAAAGAATTTAAACAATATTTCCCTCAACCGGGCTGGGTAGAACATGATGCCAATGAAATATGGAGTTCCCAGTTAAGTGTTGCAACAGAAGCCATCGTAAAAGCAGGGCTTAGTGTCGAAGATATTGCTGCGATTGGAATTACCAACCAACGGGAAACAACCGTTGTATGGGAAAGAAATACAGGAAAACCAATTTACAATGCGATCGTTTGGCAGGATAGAAGAACTGCATCTACTTGTGATGAATTAAAAGAAAAAAAACTGGATGAATTGATCAAGCAAAAAACAGGTCTGGTGGTGGATGCTTATTTCAGTGGTACAAAAATAAAATGGATACTAGACAATGTCCCTGGTGCGAGAGACAAAGCCAATAAGGGTGAACTTGCTTTTGGCACCATTGATACATGGCTCTTATGGAATCTTACTAAAGGACAGGTACATGCAACAGATGTAAGTAATGCAAGTCGTACCATGTTGTGTAATATTCATACCCTTCAATGGGATGGCGAATTGCAGGAGATGCTCGATATCCCTGGCAATATGTTGCCGCAGATAAGAAGCAGCAGTGAAGTATACGGAAGCACGCAAAACATTTTAACCTCCAAAAATATTCCTATTGCTGGTATTGCCGGAGACCAACAGGCGGCATTATTTGGTCAGATGTGCACGCAACCTGGCATGGTAAAAAACACTTATGGCACGGGTTGTTTTATGCTAATGAACACAGGAGAAAAACCTGTGTTTTCTAACAACAACTTGCTCACCACTGTTGCCTGGAAAGTAAATGGCATTACACAATATGCATTGGAAGGTTCTGTTTTTATTGCCGGTGCAGTTGTGCAATGGTTAAGAGATGGTCTTGGTATTATCAGACATTCATCAGAAGTGGAAGCACTGGCTGCAAAAGTTAACAGCAGTGAAGGCGTTTATATGGTTCCGGCTTTTACAGGTCTTGGCGCACCGCACTGGAATCCGGATGCAAGAGGAACCCTATTTGGCATAACAAGAGGAACCACTGCAGGTCATATAGCCAGAGCTGCTTTGGAAAGTATTGCTTTTCAAACAATGGATGTTTTGAAAGCAATGGAAGCTGATTCCGGAATTGCAATCAAAGAATTAAGGGTTGATGGCGGTGCCACTGCCAACGATTTGCTCATGCAGTTTCAGTCAGATATTTTAAACACCAAAGTACTTCGTCCAACCGTTACCGAAACAACTGCACTTGGTGCAGCATACCTGGCAGGACTCGCAGTAGGCTACTGGCAAAACATAGAAGACATACAAGAGCAATGGCAAATAAATAAACAATTTGAACCTTCCATGCCTGATACCCAAAGAGCTTCACTAATAAAAGGTTGGGAGAAAGCAATACATGCAACAATCGCAATGACCCAATAAAAAAGTAATGAACAGAGAGCTCATGTTGCACTCCCTCAATGAATCGTCCCACTGGGATATAATCATCATTGGAGGAGGCGCAGTAGGTTTGGGAGCAGCAGTAGATGCCGCAAGCCGGGGCTACAAAACCCTTTTGTTGGAGCAAGAAGATTTTGCCAAAGGCACCAGCAGCCGTTCTACCAAATTGTTACATGGAGGCGTAAGATATCTTGCACAGGGCAATTTCAAACTGGTAATGGAAGCTTTAAGAGAAAGAGGATTGTTATTAAAAAATGCAGCACATGTATGTTCCAACAGCGATTTTATTATTCCGGTTTATACCTGGTGGGGGAAATTGTACTACGGCTTTGGCATGAAAATATATGATATCCTATCTGGGAAACTCGGACTGGGAAACACAAAAATAATTTCAAAAGCAAAAACCCATTCTTTACTGCCTTCCATAAAAATCGAACAGCTCAAAGGAGGAATTGTATATAAAGACGGACAGTTTGACGATACAAGACTTGCCATTAATCTGGCACAAACAGCTGCAGAAAAGGGTGCTACCATTTTAAATTACGGTATGGTAACCGGCCTGATAAAAGAAAACGATAAGATCAAAGGAGTATTGCTAACAGATACGCTTAGCCGAAAAGAATACCAAACCAATGCTGCCGTTGTAATAAATGCCACCGGCGTGTTTACGGATGCAGTAATTCAAATGGATAATCCGAAACAACCGCCACTTGTTTCACCTTCACAGGGAGTGCACCTTGTGTTGGATAAGAAATTCTTTCCGGGCAAAGATGCCATGATGATTCCTAAAACAACTGATGGTAGGGTTTTATTTGCCGTCCCCTGGCACCATAAAGTTATAGTGGGAACGACAGATACCCCGTTGGATAAAATAACACTTGAGCCCATTGCACTGGAAGAAGAAATTAATTTTATTATCCGCAACTTCAATAAATACCAAAGTACCAGCATACAAAAAGAAGATATACTTTCTATTTTTGCAGGACTAAGGCCATTGGTAAAAATAAAAAAGGTCAACAAAACTTCGTTGATGCCCAGAGACCACAAAATTGTTATTTCATCCAGCGGACTCATAAGCATTACAGGAGGCAAATGGACCACTTATCGAAAAATGGCAGAAGATGTAATTGACAAAGCGTTGGTTATTGGACAACTTTTAAAAAAAGATTGTGTAACCAAACACCTAAAAATTCATGGCTGGCAGAATGAAATAAATAAAACCGATGCATTAAATTATTACGGTTCAGACCTTACCGAACTAAAAAAATTATACCTTGAAAATAAAGACTGGACTTTATTATTGCACCCAGATTTTCCTTATACAAAAGCTTGTGTAATACTGGCTGTAAGAAACGAAATGGCAATGACTACAGAAGATGTGCTGGCAAGAAGAACAAGGATGTTATTCTTGGATGCAAAAGCGGCGATTGAAACTGCTCCGGTAGTTTCAAGATTGATGGCCGCGGAAATGAATAAAGATGATGTTTGGATTGCCGGGCAAACCAAATCCTTTATAACTTTAGCGAAACGTTATTTAATTATAAACCAACAACAAACTTTATGACTCCTTTTATTGCTGAAACAATTGGAACCTGCCTCCTCGTTTTACTGGGTAATGCTGTAGTGGCAAATGCTGTACTTAATAAAACTTATGGAAATGGTGGCGGCTGGATCGTTATCGCTTTTGGATGGGCGATGGGGGTATTTGTAGGCGTGTATGCTACTGCAGCAGCAAGTGGTGCACATTTAAATCCAGCCATCACAATAGGGCTTGCTTTTAAAAGTGGCGACTGGACTACTGTACCCGTCTATATTGCAGGGCAAATGCTCGGAGCCATGCTGGGAAGTTTTTTGGTGTGGATACATTACCGCAAACATTATGATGATACAGATAATGCAGATGCTGTTATGGCAACCTTTTGTACAGCTCCGGCAATCAAACATACTTTTCAAAACCTGCTCAGCGAGATCATTGGAACAACAGTTCTAATGCTGGGTGTTTTATTTATTTCAAAACCTCACGAGAGCTTGGGTGCATTGGATGCGTTGCCTGTTGCCTTTTTGGTTTTGGCTATCGGGCTTTCATTGGGCGGCACAACAGGTTATGCGATTAACCCTGCCCGTGATCTTGGGCCTAGAATTATGTTTGCGATATTACCCATAAAAGGAAAAAGAGATGCCAACTGGAGTTATAGCTGGATTCCGGTTCTCGGACCAATTATAGGAAGTATTTTAGCCGTTTTATTATTTAATATTGTACAATAAATTAAAAATATGAGTATTCAATGGGAAGGCGTTTTTCCTGCATTAACGACCAAGTTCACAACTACAGATGAACTGGATTTGCCTTTATTTGAAAAAAATCTGCAGGCTCAAATAGATGCAGGAGTACATGGTATTATTTTAGGGGGCACATTGGGCGAGTCTAGTGTACTAACAACTGATGAAAAAGAAACGCTGGTAAAATTTGCTATAGAAAAAACAGCCGGCAAGATTCCGGTAGTGCTAAATATTGCAGAAGGATCTACCAAAGAAGCCTTAAACCAGGCAAGCTTGGCAAGTAAATGGGGCGCTAAAGGACTCATGTTACTTCCTCCAATGAGATATAAAACAGACCATAGGGAAACGGTTACTTATTTTAGCACGATAGCAAAGCATACAGACCTGCCTATTATGATTTACAATAACCCGGTAGATTATAAAACAGAAGTAACGCTGGATATGTTTGAAGATTTAACTTCCAGTATAAATATCGGTGCTATAAAAGAAAGCACCCGTGACGTAACCAATGTAACAAGAACGATTAATCGCTTTGGTGATCGTTATAAAATATTATGCGGTGTAGATACATTGGCCTACGAAGAACTCTGCCTGGGTGCTACCGGATGGGTAGCAGGTTTGGTTTGTGCATTTCCAAAAGAAACAGTCGCAATATATAATTTAGTAAAAGCAGGACAACAGGAAGCAGCTTTAAAAATTTACAGATGGTTTATGCCATTACTCGAGCTTGACATTCATCCCAAACTGGTACAATATATTAAACTGGCAGAAACAAGAGCCGGACTTGGGTCGGAAATTGTAAGACCTCCAAGACTGATTCTTGAGGGTGAAGAAAGAGAAAGAATCACAAAAATTATTGATGATGGAATTGCGTGCAGACCAATTTTATAAAATTACTAAATACAAAATCCGTAATGTTTAAAGATACCACAACAGCAGCAATAGACAGCCTCATGCAGGATGCATGGAAGGCATTTTACGAATATCGAAAACTGTCCTTAAAGCAGAGAGCTATGTTTATGCACAACATTGCTTCAGGCCTTGAAAATTGCGGAGACGAATTAATTCAAACTGCCATGCAGGAAACGAATCTGCCAGAAACAAGACTTAGAGGAGAAAGAGCCCGCACCATATTTCAACTAAATAGTTATGCCGATGCATGCGAAAAAGGCAATTGGCTGGAAGCAAGCATAGATACTGCTGATCCCAACAAAACGCCCCCTAAACCGGATCTGCGAAAGATGCTTATACCATTGGGACCAGTGGTTATTTTTGGAGCGAGTAATTTCCCATTTGCCTACAGTACGGCAGGTGGTGATACAGCCTGTGCATTTGCGGCAGGTTGCCCTGTTATTGTAAAAGCACATCCTGCACATGCCAAAACAAGTACGATGGTGGCCGCTATCATTACAAAAGCAGCAGAGGATTGTAATTTACCCAAAGGAATCTTTGCACATGTTTACGGCGCAGCTTCAGAAGTAGGAGAAGCATTGGTAAAACATCCATTCACAAAAGCCGTAGCTTTTACAGGCTCTTTTTCCGGCGGCAAACAATTATTTGATTGGGGTAATCAACGAAAAGTACCGATCCCTGTTTTTGCAGAAATGGGTAGTATCAATCCTGTTTTTTTATTGCCAGGAAAATTAAAAACTGCTGCCAATGAAATTGCACAGCAATATGCAGCTTCTATTACCTTGGGAGTAGGACAGTTTTGTACCAATCCGGGATTAATCATTGGTATTGAAAGTGAAGCCTTGCAAACATTTATTCATGACCTAGGAAAAACCATTCAAAAAATTTCCCCTGCTCCCATGTTGCACCCAGGAATTGTAAATGCCTATAAAAAAAATAAAGGCAATGCTTTATTACAGGAAGAAGTTCACCTTATTGCAGAAAGCGAAATAACCGTAAAAGAAAATGAAGGATTACCAACCGTTGCAACTGCCAGCGGATTAACTTTTTTAAACAATCCCGTATTACATCAGGAAGTATTTGGCCCCTATTCTATTGTGATCCGTTGCAAAGACATCAATGAAATGATTGAAGTAGCAAAACGTTTAGAAGGGCAATTAACGGCAACGCTGATGGCAACAGAAAATGATATTTTGCAAAACGAATCTTTAGTAGATACTGTAAAAGATATTTGTGGCAGATTTATTTTAAACAATGTACCAACAGGTGTGGAAGTCTGCTTAAGCATGCAACATGGAGGCCCTTTTCCTGCTACCACAGACAGTAGGTTTACTTCAGTAGGCGCAGATGGAATCAAACGTTTTGCCCGACCAATAAGTTACCAAAACTGGCCGGATCATTTATTGCCGGAACCATTAAAAAATGATAACCCGTTAAATATATGGAGAACCCAAAACAATGAATTATCAAAAGAAACTATTGAAACAACTTAACTAACAATAAATTTATCTGATTCATTTCCCCTGTTGGTATATGAAAACCAAAGAGACAGTGCTGCAGTTGCAAAGAAATAAATCAGTATAAAATATTTAACAAGAGGCGACAAATAAGAAATACCAAACCAATCGCCGGTATAAAACAATATACCTATACCCGATGCGGCAAAGAGCAAGCCCCATATAAATGCAAATTTATTGCCGTCCATTTGTTCGGAAAAGGCATATACAAATAAGAAAATAAATGCTCCATAATAGAATATTCCCGGTTTGCCGATAATAGCAATATTGCCAAACAGGTAGCTGATAAATAAAAGAAGTATTACCAATTGAAACCATGACCACGCAAGAAATGTTCTTGAATAGGCCGTATCATATTTTTCAAAATCATACACATCTTCAATTTTATAAACCGGGTACTTTTCGGCAACATCTGCAGGTCTCCATCCTGTTGGCATTCCCCATATCCTTAGTTTATCTTTCCAACTTTTAGTGCGCCACGCATCTTTTATTAGTAATCCCATATGCAAAAAATTTATTTTGATGGGATTCCATGTTCTTACGGGCCTAGTAACTCCATAAACAGCCGGAACATCCTTCAATTCTTCCTGAAAAGTGCCAAACCATTTATCCCAAAAAATAAAAATCTGACCATAATTTTTATCCATGTATTCAGGATTAATAGCATGATGTACTCTATGATGAGAAGGTGTTACAATAATTTTTTCAAACCAGCCCATGTTTCCGATATGCCTGGTATGGTACCAAAACTGAGCAAATAAATGGAGCGGTGCTACAATTGCAATTACTTCTTTAGGCACTCCCAATAGGGCAGCTGGAAGCAACAGGATTACAAATAAACGTATAAAAACGGCAATGCTTTGGCGCAACGCACAAGCAAGATTATATTCCTCGCTACTATGGTGAATATTATGGCCGTTCCAGAAAAAATTGACTTTATGAGCCAGGGCATGCACTACATAACCTGCAAAATCTAACACAACAAATGCTATTACATAAGTGAGCCAACTTGCTTTTATAGTAGTTATCGCCAGATGGTTTAAAAGCCACTCATAACTTATCAATGCAACACTTAATCCCATTACATCTTTGGTAACATTGGTTACACCACTGCTAAGACTGCTGATCATATCCATCGTACGCACGGTCTCAAAACCTTTACGCCAACCATACCATTTTTCAAATAATACCAGCAGTAAAAAACTAGGCATTGCTATCAGTAATATTTTTCCGTAAGCTTCCATATAAAATAATTATGCCAAATCTATTTATATTTATTCAATTTTGAGTTGTTAAATAAGAATTTTTATGGCTTATACTTTTAACTGCATAGACGCACACACTTGCGGAAACCCTGTAAGATTGGTAAAAGAAGGGGGGCCTGCTTTAGTTGGCAATAACATGAGCGAAAAAAGACAGCATTTTTTGAAGGAATTTGACTGGATTAGAAAAGGGCTTATGTTTGAACCCCGCGGACATGATATGATGAGCGGAAGTATTTTATATCCGCCACATGATCCTGAAAATGATGTGGCAGTATTGTTTATAGAAACCAGTGGTTGCCTGCCTATGTGTGGTCACGGAACAATTGGCACCATCACTATTGCAATCGAAGAAGGATTAATCATTCCAAAAAAAGCAGGTATTATTAGAATGGAAGCCCCGGCAGGATTGGTTTTAATTTCATATAAAGAACAAAATGGTAAAGTAACATCCGTAAAACTTACAAATGTTCCCTCCTATCTGGCTGCTTCGGAACTCGAAATCACATCACCACATTTGGGCAGTTTGATCATAGATGTAGCGTATGGAGGAAATTTTTATGCCATCATAGATGAACAAAAGAATTTTAAAGGATTACAAAACTATACTGCTGGTGAACTGATCGGCTTCAGTAGGATTTTGCGGGAACGCATTAATGAAAAATATACATTTATACATCCGCAAAACGAAACCATCACAGGATGCAGCCATATTTTATGGACGGGCGAATGTTTAGATAAAACCTCTACTGCCAGAAACGCAGTATTTTATGGCGACAAAGCAATTGACCGAAGCCCTTGCGGAACCGGCACCAGTGCACGTATGGCTCAATGGTATGCAAAAGGGAAATTAAAAAAAGGCGACCTGTTCATTCACGAAAGTATCATTGGCAGTAAATTTATTGGCACCATAGAGGAAGAAACAAATATTAATGGAATGCCTGCAATAAGGCCAGGCATAGAAGGATGGGCAAAAATATTTGGCCATAACAGCATCACCATAAATGAAGCAGACGATCCTTTTGCACTTGGTTTTCAGGTGATTTAAAATATAAAAACAAGATGACTCTTTTGTTATGAAACAAGATTTGTAGATTTGAACATTCTAAAACAAACAACTATGAAGCAAATATTACTGGTAGTCGCAATTATTTTTTCCGCCCTTGCCATCAATGCTCAATCTCAAACAGGTTTCGTAAATTTCAACAAAGCTCCACAAAGTGCAGTGATTTACAATTTGGCCTTTACTGATGAAGCAGTTTCAAATGCATTGGAAAATAAAATGAAAGCATATGGCAAGCCAAAAAAAGTAAAGGATTTCCTGATGTATAGCAATATTCTCATTACAGAAATAAGTGATAAGCCTGTGACCATTTATTTTAATGTTGAGAAGAAAAGCAAGAAGGATAATAACAATGCCGTCTTAACCATGCTGATTGCCAATGAAACCGACCAGTTTTATACAACAAGTGATCATGCCGACCTATTTAAAAATGCAAAAAAATTCCTCGACAGTTTTGAAGCACCGGTTATAGCAGCCAACCTCGAATTAGATATAAACATCAAGGATGAAATAGTAAGAAAAGCAGATAAAAAATTAAAAAAACTGAGAGACGACGGAATAGACTACGTCAATCAAAAAAAGAAATTAGAAGATAAAATAACAGAAAATAATAATAATGTAACTGCCACAGAATTGGAACTTCTCAAACAACAGGAAGCATTGGATATCTTAATCAAAAAAAGAAAAAATTAACTATTTAACCGAATTATAAAAAAGCTGTTCGAAAGAGCAGCTTTTTTTATACTCGGTAAGTAAAACAGGCTGAGAATGATTAAATTGCAGCAGCAATCTTCTAAAGTTTATTTCATAAGAAACCAATTTACAAAATGGCTCATACAATTATTGTTGGCGGTGGGATCATCGGATTATGCAGTGCTTACTACCTGCAAAAAGAAGGACATACTGTTACCATCATTGAAAGAGGAGATATAACCGATGGTTGTTCCTTTGGCAATATGGGGTATATGAGCCCCAGCCACTTTGTTCCACTGGCTTCGCCCGGAATTATTTCAGAAGGCATAAAATATATGCTTAGCAGCAGCAGCCCTTTTTATATTAAACCAAGACTGAACCTCGAACTCATACAATGGGCATGGCATTTTTATAAAAACAGTACCGCTGCTCATGTAAAAAGAGCAGCACCTCATTTAAACAACATACTTCAATTAAGCCGGAATCTTATCAATGATATGAGAACCGAAATAGGCGATTCATTTGATATGGAAGCGAAAGGTTGTTTTATGATGTGTAAACAACAGAAAACATTGGACCATGAATTTCACCTGGCCGATGATGCTGAAAAACTTGGCCTGGTCGTTCAAAGAATGAATGCAGCTCAAGTGCAGGCACTTGAAACAGATGTGGAAATAGATGTTGCAGGGGCTGTTTTATTTAAAGATGATTGTCACTTCGACCCGGGAAAACTAATGGTCACCCTTAAAAGTTATTTAGAAAAAAAAGGAGTGCAATTTCAGCTAAACAGTACCGTTAGTGGTTTTGAAAAAAATGGCAGCTCGGTTAATGCTGTTTTTACCAACAACGGAAAATTTAATTGCGACAACCTGGTCATTGCCACCGGAAGCTGGATTCCAGCCGTGAGCAAAATGCTGGGCATTCATCTATTACTTCAACCCGGTAAAGGTTATAGCTACACTTATGATAATGTAGAAAAAAATATTAAATACCCCGCAATACTGGTAGACGGACGATGTGCAATAACGCCATGGGGTAATCGCCTGCGGATAGGGGGCACCATGGAATTAAGTGGCATCAATAACAAAGTATTGATAAAAAGAATGCAGGGCATTTATGATTCTGCTAAAAATTTCTATCCGGGTTTAAAGATTGATTTTCCCCCTGCCGACAAAATATGGAATGGCTTAAGGCCCGTAACACCGGATGGATTGGCCTACATTGGCAGAACAGCTGAATACAACAATGTTGTCATTGCTGGTGGCCATGCGATGTTGGGAATTTCTCAGGGAACAGGAACAGGTTTATTGGTGAGCCAATTGCTGCAAAATAAAAAAACCGAAATAGATATTTCGGCTTTTGATTTGAAGCGATTTTAATGGTTATCCCAAACCTACTTCTGTATGTCTTTCAGGTATCTGCACATCTGCGTAACCTTTACGTAAAAGTCTTTGCCTGAAATCCTGCTGTACTTCATATTCGCCATGCACCAAAAATAGTTTCTCCACCTGTTTTGGATCCTGGCAACCTAGGAATTGCAACAGATCATCATAATCCCCATGAGCACTCATACTGCGCATTTGACCTATGCTTGCATTCACTTCATGAGGCTGGCCAAAAATGGATATTTCTATTGGTTTTTTCAGCAAATGTCCTCCCAATGAATGAGGCTCACAATAACCGGTAAACACTATACTGTTTCGACTGTTTTCAATATTATTGCTAATATGGTGTTTAACCCTTCCTGCATCAGCCATACCACTGGCACTAATGATTACACAAGGCCCTTTATAATAATTCAACAGCTTTGATTCCTCTACCGAGTCTACTAATTTTAATCCTTTAAAACCAAAGGGATCGCTATCACTCAACAATATTTTTTGTATACGGGAATTGAAGTATTGAGGGTATTTTTTTACTACCTGCGTAGCTTTTATACTCAGCGGACTGTCTAGAAAATATTCAAGTTCAGGTAGGCGATTCTCTATTTCCAACTGATTAAGCGCATATAACAATTCCTGTGTGCGGCCTACACTAAAAGCAGGCAAAATAAGTTTGCCTTTTTTTTGCAAACAGGTTTTTTCAATCCACTCAAGCAATGTATCTGGTGTTGGATGATACTCATCATGCAGGCTGTTTCCATAGGTCGATTCTAGCAATATAAAATCTGCCTGTTCAAAAAAAGCGGGTGATTTTAAAATAACATCACGGAACCTGCCCACATCACCACTAAAAGTGAGCTGCCGTTGTTTCCCATTTTCTGTAATGCGCACATGCACACATGCACTGCCAATGATATGACCGGCATCTGTATAACAAAATTCTAGTCCTTTTTCAATCGTATGCCATGTATTATATTCAACTGTTTCAAAACGGTCTGCTGCAATCATGGCGTCTTCTGTAGTATACAAAGGTTTTAGATACGGCAAACCTTGCAGGCTTCTTCTTTTGTTAGCATACTTTGTATCCGACTCCTGTATTCCTGCAGAATCTTCCATTAAAATAGAGGCCAAATCTTTGGTACCTGGTGTGGCATATACAACACCCTCATAGCCATCCTTTATCAATTTGGGAATAAGTCCGCAATGATCAATATGAGCATGAGATAAAATAAGATAATCAATTTGCGAAGGCTCAAAACCCCATTCCAAATTAAGGTCATCGGTATCTTCCCCCATTCCCTGAAACATACCGCAATCCAATAAAAGTTTTTTGCCGTTACTTAAAGTAAGAAGATGTTTGGAGCCGGTAACAGTTCGGGCTGCACCGTGAAATGCAATTTTCATAATTTGTCCCCCTCCCTGTTTAAAAAAGTAAAAATGTTTTAACAGGGAAACCTGAATTCAATACATACTGCTGCATAGGGTAGTAAATATTAAACCAGGACTTTAAATTAAATAAAGATTTCTATGCAAATCCTGTTTAAATAGAATAGTACAATTTAATCATATTTCTTTGAAGAAAAAATGATTTAAGCCATTTCCTCTTACTTATCCAAAATGCACCAGATTAGATATTTATTTGGTTGATACTGCCATCCAGGCCATCATTCCCATGCCCTGCTCAATGGCTGCTTCATCCACATTAAAAGTGGGTGTATGTACACCAATGGTAATTCCCTTTTCTTTATTACCTGCCCCCAACCTGAAAAAACAAGCGGGTATTTGATGAGAGTAATAGGCAAAATCTTCTGCCCCCATACGCAATTCCGTTTCTGTTACATTTGCTGCCCCTGCATAAGTTGCTGCATTTTTTCTAGCATCATCACAGAGTGCCTCATTGTTTAACACAAAAGGATATCCAACATCAATATGCACAAATGCTTCTGCACCCATTGCCGCAACCAACTCAGTTGTTTGTTTGGTAATCAGTTCATGTGCCTTAAAACGCCATTCTTCATTCATAGCCCTAAATGTCCCCATGAGTTTTACTTCTGAAGGAATAACATTGGTAGTATTGCCAGCCTGAAAAGAAGTGATGGATAAAACCGAAGGATTAAAAGGATTGTTATTCCTGCTGATTATTTGTTGTAAACTAACTATAAGCTGTGATGCAATTAATATAGTGTCTGCAGTATATTGAGGCGCAGCTGCATGCCCGCCTTTTGATTTAATGGTTATGTAAATTTCATCCGCACTAGCCATTACCATTCCACCCCTGAAACTAAATGCTCCAACCTCTAGTCCCGGATGAACATGAAGTGCAAATATTTTCTGTGGAGCCGGATTTTCAAGCACCCCCTCTTTTATCATTAGGCTTGCACCACCCGGATTTTTTTCCTCTCCCGGCTGAAATATAAGTTTTACAGTTCCTTCCCACTCCTCTTTTGTTTCACTCAAAATTTTGGCAGCACCCAGCAAACAGGCACTATGTACATCGTGGCCACAAGCATGCATCACGCCATTTTTAGTTGATTTGTAGGGAAGATCATTTTCCTCTGTAATAGGAAGTGCGTCCATGTCAGCACGCAGGGCAATTATTTTTGACGAAGGATTTTTCCCTTCTACCAACCCTACAACACCCGTAGTAGCTTTAACTTCAAATGGTATATTCCACCCCTGCAGCTTTTGCTGAATAAATGCAGAAGTTTCAAATTCCTCATAACTCAATTCCGGATTGGCATGAATATGACGACGAATGTCTATAAATTCTGCCGCATATTGTTTTGCAAGTAATTTTATCTTCTCAAGCATGTATAACTAATTTGTATAAGTGAAGTTAACCAACCCACAATAAAAAAAGAGTTTCTATATAAGAAACTCTTTTAAAAAAATTTAAACATTCCTTATTACTCTACCTCCTCAATCTCAGGCTTCAATTCAATATTTTCCGGTAAAACATAAATATTACCGGGCATTATTTTTTGTTTAAGAAGTTGTTTTTTAAAATTTTCAGCCTCTTCCTTTTCAACAAAATTGCCCATTTTTAATTTAATGAATGGATTTTGGTAAATCATATAAACTTTATGCTCCGGGTACTGCTGCAATAACTTCGACCTCAATTGCATAGCCAGATTACGGTCATTGGTACTCAAAACCATTAAACGATACCCTTTCCCTGAACGGATATTTTTTGACAAACCAATATTATACGCAAGCATTTTTTCGCCCAACACATCAACCCTGGCATCCTTTTTTATAACCACGTTTGCATACCGCACAGTATCTGCTGTTGTTTCCTGAGCCATCAAATTTCCAGTAAGCATGATCGAAATAATAAATATCACCCCTTTTTTCATATCACAAATTTAAGCAAGACCTTATTCAAAAATCATTCCAGTGTTTATCACAACATTTATTTAACGGTCATTCGGGAACCAATGCGGTTTACACCAGCTTTTACAAATAAAGCCATTGCTTCATAGCTGCTAAAATCACCGGCAATTTTTATTTGTACGGAATCGGCCAAATGTTTCCGCACCAAACGCACCGTTTCTATTGAAGGAAGCCCTTCCTCAATACCAGTAGAAAGTGAAATATAAGGAACCCCCGCAGCCCCGTAAAGGTCACAACATTTTACCAATTCATCATCCGAAAGAAGAATACCCTCTATAACCACTTTTAAAACTTTGCCTTTATTTTGCACAATTGGTAAAATCGTATTCAGCTCCCGGGCCAGGTATTGCCAGTCATTATTTTTTAATGCCGTCATATTAACAACCATATCCATTTCATCTGCGCCATCCACCATGGCCAAAATAATTTCAGCAAGCTTTGGTTCTATTGCACTGTAACCATAAGGAAACCCAATTACGGAAACCAGTTTCACAGAAGAACCGGTAATAAGTTCTTTCGCTTTTTTTACAAATAAAGGCGGTACACAAACCGCTGCAAAATTATTGTCAATCGCTTCTCTGCAAAGCAATTCAATTTCGTTAAGTGTGGTGCCACGTTTTAATAAACTATGCTCAATGAGCGAAGCGATATTAGAATACATTTAAAATATTTGTAGAGATACACGTATCAGTTGATGGAAGCATGTTTGCTATCTTGAAAAGCTTTTATTCTTAATAGCCCGCTTTTGCGCCACCAATATTTTCAATCGGATGCCAGGTGGTTTTTATTTCCTGTGTATCCATTATAAAATAAGGCGACTGCCCTGCTTCTCCCTGCCAGTTTACAGAATCATACAAAATAACCCGCTTCATATTAAGGGATGCTTTTTCCTGTATCATTTTTTGAAGAACCGCATCTTTCTCACAGCACACAATCGCATTCACATCCATATGGTCTGCAAAATAAGGCGCCAGTTCTTCAGGTTTTCCTGTAAGTATATTCACAACACCTCCTGGAACATCTGACGAATTAAGCACTTCTGCAAAAGTTACTACACACAGTGGTTTCGAGTAAGAACCCAAAACAATACAGGTATTCCCTCCTGCTATGATGGGCGCAATTACAGATACCAACCCAAGCAGTGAATTATTTTGCGGAGCTATTACAGATACTACACCTGTAGGCTCTGGCACCGAAAAATTAAAATGCGAAGATGCAACGGGATTTACAGCACTGTATAACTGCTGAAATTTATCACACCAGCCTGCATAATAAATCAAACGGTCAATAGATGTTTCCACCTCTTTAAGAGCGGCCGCTTTGCTTACAGACTGTTGTTGCAATTCATCTACAAACTGTGCCTTCCTGCCTTCCAGCATTTCTGCAATACGATATAATATTTGTCCTCTGTTAAACGCAGCCCTGCTTCCCCAATCGCCCGATGCAGACCTTGCCGCACCAACCGCATCCCTGAAATCTTTTCTTGAACTAAGGCAAACATTGGCCAGCTTTTCACCCTTTGCATTTTCAGCAATATAATATCGCCCCGATTCAGTACGTGGAAATTTTCCACCAATGTATATTTTATAAGTTTTGAGTATTTCGAGTCTTGCCATAATATGTTGTTCAACAGTTCAAAAGTTCAACAGTTCAACGTTCATTGGAAACGTTACTGTCCCCAGAGAATTTGATCCCTTTTAATTCTGTTTGTTTTAAATAGTTAATAAATTTTTGAATAAGGCTACTTACCCTTTTTGCTTTTTCCGAAATAACATGAAATTCTTCGTTACTGATATATTTTCTATCGATTGCCCTGTATAACTGAGACCTCAATTCACCACAAGAGCCTTTGGCTATAAATAAAAATTGAATCAACTCCTTATTGCCACCTCTTTCAAATCCTTCTGCAATATTGTCCATTACCGAACCTGCAGACCCTTCAATTTGGTTTATCAATCTAAAATTAGTTTTAAACCTGTTCTCGTCTATCAATTTCCCCAAAATCTCATTTAGCCCCCTCGCTTCAATCCAGGAAGCAATTTCCTCAAATTTTTGAATCGTAGCCATAAAGAAATTTTATGATGTAAATTAGTAACAATTGGAACAAGCTCAGTTTTTCAACCTTTGAACTTTTGAACCCTTGAACCTTTGAACTAACTATTCTAAACCAACCTCACGTAAGGATACAACCCATGCAACCCCCCTTCTCTTCCATATCCACTTTCTTTATACCCGCCAAATGGTGATGTCGGATCAAATTGATTATAGGTATTAGCCCAGATAACACCTGCACGCAATTTAGTTGTCAGATTAAAAATCTTAGATCCCTTATCGGTCCAAACCCCTGCAGATAATCCATAAGGAGTATTGTTCGCTTTTTCAATCACTTCATCATCTGTCCTGAAAGTTTGAATGGTCAACACCGGACCAAATATTTCTTCCTGGGCAATACGATTACTTTGTGCCACATTGGTAAAGATGGTGGGTTTACAGAAAAATCCTTTAGACGGAATCGATCCGCTGCCCTGATACATTTCTGCACCTTCAGCTACACCAATCTTTAAATACCTATTAATAATATTCAGTTGCTCTTTTGAATTAATGGCACCTATATCAGTATTCTTATCCAACGGATCGCCAACTATTAAAGTTTCCAAACGATCTTTTATTTTCCGGATCACTTCTTTTGCAACCGATTCCTGCACATACAACCTACTGCCGGCGCAGCACACATGACCTTGGTTAAAAAATATACCATTAATAACACCTTCCACTGCCTGGTCTAGCGGCGCATCATCAAAAATAATATTGGCCGCTTTTCCACCTAGCTCCAAAGTGGCTCTTTTTCCTGTTCCTGCAATCGCCTTTTGAATAATTTTGCCCACATTGGTAGAACCAGTGAATGCAATTTTATTTATATCTGGGTGATTTACCATTGCTGCTCCCGTAGCCCCTGCACCGGTAATAATATTCACAACTCCAGGCGGAAGATCTGCTTCCTGTATAATCTCTGCCAATTTTAAAGCTGTAAGCGGTGTAGTTTCCGCAGGTTTTAGTACCACTGTATTTCCTGTTGCCAACGCAGGTGCAATTTTCCATGCAGCCATCAACAAGGGGAAATTCCACGGAATGATTTGTCCTGCTACACCCAGCGGCTGTGCTTTACGGTTAGGAAATGCATATTCCAGCTTATCGGCCCATCCTGCATAATAAAAAAAGTGATTGGCTGCAGTAGGCACATCAAAATCACGACTCTCTCTGATCGGCTTTCCGCCATCCAGTGTTTCAATTACAGCAAACTCTCTGGCCCTTTCCTGCATAATTCTGGCAATTCTGAAAATATATTTTGCCCTTTCTTTGGCAGGCATTTTTTTCCATGTTTTGTCATAGGCATTCCTCGCAGCCTTTACAGCTTTATCCACATCAGCAGCATTCGCATCCGCTACTTCGCTCAGTTTTTCTTCTGTTGCCGGGTTGATAGTCGCAAAATATTTTTTACTCAGTGGTTTTTCAAACTTTCCATTGATAAACAAATCATACCTCGGATTAATCTTAGCCACACTTTTACTTTCCGGCGCCGGAGCATAATTGCGGGCACTGTCGAATTTTAGTTTTAAAGTATTGTTCTTTGCTTTTGCCATAGTTGAAAAGTTTCAAAGGTTCAAGAGTTTCAAAAGTTTAAGCAATTTTCTAAACCCGTTACCCTGAGCCATTTATTGTTGTCTATATTATGAATGTACTGTTTAAATATTTTTTAAGGGTTGATTATTGCCCTCTTCCAAAGATCCTAAAGGTTTCAAATATTTATCTATTGCGTTACCTTTGAAACCTTTGAAACCCTATTAATCAATTGAAAAATAATCCTTCCCCTGATACACGCCTGTTCTTGCTTTCATCAATTGCATCAGCACATCATTGGCAAGGCTGCTGGCGCCAAATCTAAACCAATGATTGTTCATCCATTCTTCACCCAATGTCTCATTCAGCATCACTAAATAATGAAGCGCAAGTTTAGATTTCGAAATACCTCCTGCCGGTTTCATCCCAATCATCTTACCGGTCTTATAATAAAAATCTCGGATAGCTTCCAGCATTACTAGCGTAACGGGCATCGTAGCCGCAGGACTGATTTTACCGGTGGAAGTTTTTATAAAATCTGCTCCGGCATACATCGCAATATCACTGGCCCTTCTCACTTTATCATAAGTAACCAATTCGCCGGTTTCTAAAATTACTTTTAACCTTGCTTCACCACAGGCTTCTTTCACTGCAGCTATTTCATCAAAAACATAATTGTATTCTCCTTCCAGAAATTTACCCCTGCTAATGACCATATCTATTTCATCTGCACCCTGCTGAACGGCATATTTTACATCGCTGATCTTTACATTCCTTGGAGCCTGACCACTGGGAAAAGCCGTTGCCACAGAAGCCACATTTACCCCCGAATCCCCTAACGCCTTTTTGGCTGTAGCCACCATAGATGGATAAACACAAACAGCTGCTACTGTTGGCAAACCCGGATATTCATCGTGCAGGTGAACTGCTTTATAACATAGCTGCTTCACCTTACCTACTGTATCTTTTCCTTCAAGTGTGGTAAGATCTATCATATTCAGGGTAAGCAATAATCCGTTGAGTTTCGTCTCGTTTTTTATGCTGCGCTTCGTAAAGCGTGCTGCCCGCTCTTCAATACCCACCTGGTCTATCCTTGCAGGCAAACTAAAAGAAGGGATAACGATTGTTTTTTCTGCCATAATAATATTTGATCAATTTCAAAATTAGATTAAAGGTAAATGAATGTTCAAACTGTTTCAATAGAAAATTAACGGATATAATTACATGCATTCATATTTTTATAATTAACTTGAATGCCTGTTTTATAAACAAGCCTTATTATGGATAGAATTCCTGAATCGGAACTAATATTAGACAATCGTGGTGCCATTTATCACCTCGGTGTAAGACCCGAAGAAATAGCAGATACCATTTTATTGGTAGGCGACCCTGACCGGGTAAAAAAAGTGAGCAGGTATTTTGATAAAATAGAATTTGAAAAACAACACAGAGAATTTATTACCCATACCGGCTATATCGGTAAAAAGAGAATCTCTGTAGTCAGTACCGGCATTGGGCCCGACAATATTGATATTGCTATGAATGAAATAGACGCATTGGCCAATATTGATTTCGAGACAAGAACCATAAAAAAACAGCTTAGTTCTCTCAACCTCATCAGGCTGGGAACATCCGGATCTTTACAGGAAGATATTCCGGTAGATAGTTTTGTGGCCGGTACTCACGGACTGGGATTTGACAATGTGATGCATTTTTATAATAAGGAAAATAATCCCGAAGAGCTACAATTGATCGAAGCTTTTAAAATACATACCGGATTAACAGCCGGAAATGTGTTACCCTATATTTTCGAAGGCAGTAAAAATCTTTTATCCATTTTTAAAAATGGATACACGCATGGCATTACAATCGGATGCCCGGGTTTTTTTGGACCACAGGGACGGGTTTTAAGACTGGGCCTTGCCTACCCCGGATTAATAGATAAGCTTACCCATTTTAAAACAGAACATCATTTTATCTCCAATTTCGAAATGGAGAGTTCTGCCATTTACGGACTGGGCAGATTAATGGGGCACCATTGCCTTAGTCTGAACGTAATTATTGCCAACAGGGTGTCCAAACAATACTCTAAAGACAATAATAAAGCAGTGGAGGAATTAATCAAACATTCCCTAAACAGCCTTTTGGATTCGGGCATTTGATTCCAAAAAAAAGGAAGAACGGTTAGCACTGATTCAATTATTTGAGTAGCTTTCAATTTCTGTTATTTTACCAAAACAAAAAATCAACTGTTATGAGAAAATGTAAAACGGCATTGCTGTTTTTATTATTGGGCTTACAGGCTACTGTGGCCGTTAGTCAGGAAACTTTTTCGGTAAATGGTGTAGCCGACAAACGAATGGGAGTTTATGCCTTTACAAATGCTACGATCGTAAAAGATGCTTCGAGCAGTTTACCCAACAGTACATTATTAATAAAAGAAGGGAAGATCATAGGCCTGGGAACACAGGTTATTATTCCTGCAGAAGCAACCGTAATTGACTGCAAAGGGAAATTTATCTACCCTTCCTTCATCGATATTTATAGCGATTATGGAATTCCCGTACCGCAAAGAACAGGCGGAGGTTTTAATTTTGGAGGCCCATCACAACTAACCAGTAATGTCAAAGGTGCCTATGGATGGAACCAGGCTATAAGAACGGATGTAAACGGATCGGCTATTTTTGCGGCAGACGAATCCAAAGCAAAACCATTGCGGGATGCCGGTTTTGGGGTAGTATTAACGCATCAGAAAGATGGTATTGCAAGGGGCACCGGAACGGTAGTAAGCCTTGCAGAAAAAGCGGAAAACTTTACAATACTAAAAGAAAAAGCTTCTTCCCATTATTCATTCAGCAAGGGAGCATCTACACAGAGTTACCCTAGCAGCATCATGGGAAGTATTGCCCTGCTGCGCCAAACATTTCTGGATGGTTTATGGTATAAAAATACAGTTGCCGCTGTAGGCAATAAACCAGCTTCAGAAGGAACCAACCTAAGCCTGCAGGCATGGAACAATAACTTATCGCTTCCGCAAATATTTGAAGCAAATGATAAATGGAACAACCTTCGTGCAGACAGAATCGGAGATGAATTTGGGGTACAATTCATCATCAAAGCCGGCGGCAACGAATACCAGCGGATGGCCGAAATGCTGGCTACTAAAGCTTCCTTTATTTTGCCGCTAAACTTCCCACAAGCCATGGATGTGGAAGACCCGAACGAAACCCGTTTTATCTCTTTGGCCACAATGAAAAACTGGGAGATGGCTCCTTCTAATCCTGCCGCATTTGAAAAAGCAGGCATTAATTTCTGCCTTACAGCTGCCGATTTAAAAGACAGCAAACAATTTGTAAGCAGCGTTAGAAAAGCTATGGAATATGGGCTTAGCGAAAGCAAAGCACTGGAGGCCCTTACAAAAAACCCTGCCACCCTTTTAAATGTTTACAACGAAACAGGCAGTATTGAAGTGGGCAAATGGGCCAACTTTCTTATAACCAACGGACCGGTTTTTGCCGAAAAAACAACGATACTTCAGAACTGGGTTCAGGGTGAAAAATATGCTGTTAAAGAAGATGGGATGCAGGAAATAAAAGGCAATTACGCTTTAATACTACATACAGACAATGGCATTAAAAATTTCAGTGTCGACGTAAAAAATAGTGGCAGTGCCGATATCATCAGCAAAGACACCATTCCTACCAAATTTAACCATGATGGCAAAATCGTTAAGCTAAGTTTTAATGAAACCAAAAGAGGTAAAAAAGGATTTAGATTAAGCGGTGTGAGCAATGGAAACAACTGGAGTGGCACAGGCACAGACAGCAGTGGTAATGCCCTGTGGTGGACCGCCGGCTTCAACAATGATATAGCTGCCAAAGCAGACAGCACCCGAAAAAAATCAGCTCCTACGATGGGTAAACTCACCTATCCGAATATGTCTTTTGGCTGGGATGAAATGCCAAAACAGGAAACCATTTTATTTAAGAATGCCACTGTATGGACCAATGAAAAAGAAGGCGTGCTCGACAATGCAGATGTATTGGTAACAAATGGCAAGATCACTGCTGTTGGTAAAAATCTTACCGCTGCCAATGCCCGTGTAATTGATGCAACCGGAAAACATATTACGGCCGGCATTATTGATGAACACAGTCATATTGCTGCAGCATCTATCAATGAAGGTGGCCAATCCGTAACATCTGAAGTGCGTATTGCAGATAATATTGCACCCGACGACATAGATATTTATCGCCAACTGAGCGGTGGGGTAACCACTTCGCATATTCTGCATGGCAGCGCCAATACCATTGGTGGACAAACGCAGCTTATAAAATTACGCTGGGGTGCCAATGATGATGAACTGAAATTTAAAGGCGCCGACGGATTTATAAAATTTGCCCTGGGCGAAAACGTAAAACGTACTTCTTCTCAAACCAACAATCGTTTCCCTGATACTCGTATGGGAGTTGAACAAGTGCAAATGGATGCTTTTACAAGAGCAAAAGATTATGAAAATGCGCTCAAAGGACCCAACGGAAAATTAGTGCGCAGAGATCTTGAACTGGATGCACTGGTAGAAATTATGAACAAAAAAAGATTCATTACCTGCCATAGTTATGTGCAAAGCGAGATCATTGAAACAATGAGAGTAGCAGAACATTTCGGATTTACCATCAATACTTTTACGCATATTCTGGAAGGATATAAAGTAGCAGACAAAATGAAAGCACACGGTGCCAATGCTTCTACCTTCAGCGATTGGTGGGCTTACAAACTCGAAGTACAGGATGCCATTCCTTACAACCCTGGCATCATGCACAATGTGGGTGTAAATGTGGCCATCAACAGTGATGATGCAGAAATGGCCAGACGCCTCAACCAGGAAGCTGCCAAATCCATCAAATATTCAGGAATGAGCGAGGAAGACGCTTTAAAAATGGTAACACTAAATCCTGCGACCATGTTACATATCGACAAATCTGTTGGTAGTATCAAGGCAGGCAAAGATGCAGATCTCGTTATGTGGAGCGATAATCCATTAAGCATTTATGCCAAAGCTGAAAAAACACTGGTAGATGGTATTGTATATTTCGACAGAGAAAAAGATGCCATAATTCGCAAGCAGGTAACTGCAGAACGAAACAGGCTGGTGCAGAAAATGCTGGATGAGAAAAAATCCGGCGGCCCTGTATCTCCCGCTACGCCAAGCCTCAGACAAGTGAACGCTTGTGAAGATCATGCGCATAGTCATGGTTTGCTAACCGTAGAAGGAGACTAAACAACAGCTGCCTCTTTGTGAGGTAAGCCAGTTTTTAAATTGATTTTTTGAAAAACAAATAATTATAATGAAAAAATATATCGCTATAATCTGCTCTTTTGTTAGCTGCCTGAGCACACTGGCACAGGAAACCGTTTATCCGGAACCGGCCTACAAAGGTTTATTATTTATTAAAAATGCCACTGTGCATACCGGTAACGGACAAGTGCTAAACAATACCACTATCCAGATCAATAATGGTAAGATCGAAAAAATAGGAGTAGATCTTTCCATCCCAAAAGACGATGTGAAAGTATTTGATGCCATAGGTAAACATGTTTACCCGGGAATCATTTTAAGTAATACCAATATTGGTTTAAAAGAAATTGGAAGTGCCGTAAGAGGCAGCAATGATTTTAGTGAAATCGGTGAACTAAACCCCAATATCCAAAGTATCGTGGCCTATAATACGGATTCTAAAATCATCAACACCCTGCGCAGCAATGGTATCCTGTTTGCCAATATTATACCACAGGGCCAATTACTTGCCGGCAGCAGCAGTGTTGTACAATTTGATGCCTGGAATTATGAAGATGCTGTTTACAAAGCAAATGGCGCTATGCATTTTTACATGCCATCACTGCTCAACAGCAGACCAAGAGGTGGAGGATTTGGCAGAGGAGCAGACGCTGAAGCAGATCCGCTAAAAGCGGCAATGGATAGAATAGAAAAAGTAAAAAGCTTTTTAAGAGAAGCAAAAGCGTACAATGAACAAAGCAAAAAAAACAATGCCAACTTAAAGTTTGAATCCGTAAAAGGATTGTTTAATAAGTCGCAACATTTTTTCGTTCATTGTAATCTTGTAAAAGAAATGCTGATAGCCATCGACTTTGTAAAAGAGTTTGGCTTTGAGGTAACCATCATCGGGGGCAGCGAGAGTTATCAGATAGCACCTTTACTTAAACAAAACAATATCTCAGTTATTCTGCAGCAATTACACAGTCTGCCTACTTCAGAAGACGATGACCTGGACCAGCCTTTTAAAACACCGGCTACACTTCAGGCAGCAGGTGTATTATTTGCCCTTACCGACGAAGATGGCCAAACAACCGGCCGTAACCTCATATTTAATGCAGGCACAGCAGCTAGTTACGGTTTAAGCAAAGAAGAAGCACTGCAGTCTATTACATTAAATGCCGCAAAAATACTGGGTATCGCAGATAGATCTGGTAGTATCGAAACAGGAAAGGATGCCAACATCATCATCAGCGAAGGAGATATACTGGACATGAAAACCAGTATTGTTATTAAAGCCTTTATTCAGGGCCGTGATATTAACCTGGACGATAAACACAAACAACTAAACGAAAGGTATAAAAAGAAATATGGTTTAAAATAAAGCGCCATCCTCTTTAAATAAAAATCCATCCCCTTACAGGGATGGATTTTTTGCTTCACATAATCTCGATTTGCAAAGAGGCACTATGTTCGTTGCTATTGATATTTAACCGAATAATCGTAAATAGAAAGAAAGTAAAAAAAATGGGGGCTAGAATGAAAATTCGGCCCCGTTTTAAAATCCAATATCCTATGAAAAACCGATGCGAATATAATAGGCTTTACCCAATAAATTATTCAGCAGTAGACGAAAGGGGCCTTTTTGTATATGAAACACCGTTTTAAGTATTTATTTGGAAATCAACCCGAATAAAAAAAGTAGTTTTACATTAGAAATGAACAACGAGACCCTCACCTATATCATCGCAGATGATGACCCTATTTACCGGGAAACAACTTTACAACAACTTTCGCTAATCCCCAATCTCCAATGTCTTGCAATTTGTGACAGTGCGGTAGACGTAAACAAAGTATTGAGGAAGTTTATTCCCGACCTGCTGATCTTAGACATAGAAATGCCCAACTTAACCGGTATTGAACTTGCCAAAAG
>CANNJE010000030.1 GCA_947504605.1 Chitinophagaceae bacterium | reverse complement strand
TCATTAAAAAGATCTTTTACAACCCCCGAACTTTTTCCAACAATAACTGCCAAGTCATAGGCATTTTTTTTGTCCAGCTCACTTTGAAACATCCTAATCATTGTTACAAAGTTGTCGATGCTTTCCAATGTACCACCCTTAAAACCATAGATGGCAGCATTGTTCAACACATCCCACATGCTTATATTATTGGTATTGGCAAATAACACCGCTTTATCCATGGTGGTTTTACCTATTCCCCTAATCGGGTAATTAATGATTCTTTTTAGCGCCTCCTCATCTTTTGGATTGATTACAACACGCAGATAAGCCACAAAATCTTTTACCTCTTTGCGCTGGTAAAAACTCATACCGCCATAAATACGGTAAGCAATACCCATTCGTCTTAAAGACTCTTCATAACTGCGACTCTGTGCATTGGTACGGTAAAGAATAGCAAAATCTTTATTAAAAAAATGATTGCGAAGCTTCAGTTCTTTAATGGTATCAGACACATATTTGCCCTCATCATTATCCGTCATGGTGCGCACAAGTTTTATCTTCTCTCCTTCTGGATTATCGGTAAACAGTTTTTTCTCAATCTGATCCTTATTGTTTCCAATGATTTGATTGGCCACATTCAATATAGTTTTTGTGCTGCGGTAGTTCTGCTCTAGCTTCACCACTTTTACATCGTCATAGTCTTTTTGAAACTGTAAAATATTAGCAATGGTAGCTCCACGAAAACTATAAATACTTTGTGCATCATCACCCACCACGCATACATTTTCATGCATAGCCCCCAATAATTTAATGATCTCGTACTGTGCAGGATTGGTATCCTGGTACTCATCAATTAAAATATATTTGAATTTGCGCTGGTATTTGCTCAGAGAATCGGCATTGTTTTTTAAAAGAATGTACATTTTAAACAATAGGTCATCAAAATCCATTGCCCCATTTTTAAAACAACGTTTGGCATATGCATCATATATCTGTCCAATCATTGGGCGGTTGGCCCTTGCGTCTTCCTGCTGTAACATATAATCGTTCAAATAATCTGCAGGGCCCGTTAATGCATTTTTGGCTGCAGATATGCGGTTATAAACGATATTAGGCTTGTATTGTTTTTCATCCAATTCCATTTCTTTCACCACAGTTTTTACCACAGATTTTGCATCGTCCGTATCATAAATGGTAAAATTATTAGGGTAGCCAATCTTAATGGCTTCCGACCTTAGTATTCTTGCAAAAACACTGTGAAAAGTACCAACATATAAATTTCTGGCTTCACTATTGCCCAGTATTTTTTCAATACGTTCTTTCATTTCGGCAGCAGCCTTATTGGTAAAGGTTAGCGCCAGAATATTAAATGCATCTACTTGATGGACTGCCATCAGGTGTGTGATACGGGTAGTTAAAACTTTTGTTTTGCCACTTCCAGCTCCGGCTATAATCATGATTGGGCCGTCTTTGTGCAACACTGCTTCCCGTTGGGGCTCATTCAACTCATCTAAATAATTCCTCATGGCGCAAATGTACGAAGCTCGTTTTTGCCATTAGGGAGTGTGAGCAAATATTTATATTTATACAATTCTATTTAAAATTATTTAGTATTTAAAATAAGACTTGACATTTACTGCAAATTAAAATGACTGGAAGCTTTTAAAAAAATTGGCTAAATTGTAGCCCAATACAGCATACGAAAATGAAAAAGAATTTGTTTATACCGGTTATTGTACTTTTTTTATCTATACTATTAGCGGGTTGCACCAAAGAAGAAGATTTCCCTGATATGGGCGGAAATCTGCCTTCCCACTATATAACTATTCAGGCAGACGGTTCTTTCAGTCCATCCCTTTTAAAGGTTGCCAGCGGCTCTTCCATCACATTTGTAAACAATGATAGCAAGGCTCACAATATTTTAAGCAACGACAGTGTAAGTATCATCACAAATATCATTGCACCGAAATCTTTTTACCGATTTAAAAACGATACACTCATTGGGATGTTTCCATATAAGTGTACTTTAGATTCTAATATCAGGGGTACCATTATTATCACTCCCTAATTAACCGCTGTCAATAATATTGAATTGCTAGGATCAAGATTCAATAAAATCTAGCTGCTTGTATATTTAAGTTCCCGTTTATTTTTAATAAGTACGGTTATTAAAAGCCCGCCGCCCATAGAAATAATTTTGCAAACGGAATAAAAAAGCAACTTTACAAACTATTCACTTTTATAAATTATGTCCACTAACCGCAAAGCTGCTATCGGATTTATCTTCATTACATTATTGATAGATATTACCGGTCTTGGGCTAATTATCCCTGTTGTTCCAAAATTAATTGAAGAGTTAACGCATGCAGGTATTAGCGAGGCATCCAAATATGGAGGCTGGCTCACGTTTACATTTGCCATTATGCAATTCATTTTTTCTCCTATACTGGGCGGTTTGAGTGATCGATATGGCAGGCGACCGATTTTATTATTTGCATTATTAGGACTTGCTCTGGACTACCTTTTTCTTTCATTTGCGCCTTCATTAATCTGGCTGTTTGTGGGCAGAGCCCTATCTGGTATCACCGGCGCAAGCATAACTACTGCTACTGCCTATATTGCAGATATCAGCACCGCAGAAAACAGGGCAAAAAATTTTGGAATGATTGGCGCTGCTTTTGGGCTTGGATTTATTATAGGACCTATTACAGGAGGGCTGCTTGGAACAATTGGACCAAGGGTTCCGTTTATGGTGGCAGCCGTATTAACTTTTATTAATTGTCTTTATGGCTATTTTGTTTTGCCTGAATCTTTAAAACCAGAAAACAGAAGAACTTTTCAATGGTCTAGAGCCAATCCAATGGGAACTTTAAAGCGACTAAAAAAATATCCGGCACTTAGTGGCCTAATCGTTTCTTACATACTTATTTACATTGCTTCTCATGCCGTACAAAGCAACTGGAGTTTTTTCAGCATAGAAAAATTTGGATGGGGAGAAAAAATGATTGGTATTTCTCTTGGAGTAGTAGGCATATTGGTAACGATTGTACAGGGTGGTTTGATCAGGTTTATCAATCCAAAACTAGGAAATGAAAAAAGCGTTTATACAGGACTGTTATTATACGCATTTGGTTTATTTTTATTTGCATTTGCTACTCAAAGCTGGATGATGTTTGTTTTTCTAATTCCTTATTGTTTAGGGGGTATTGCAGGTCCTGCCATACAATCTATTATGAGTGGAAGTGTTCCCGCCAATGAACAAGGCGAATTACAGGGTGCGCTCACAGGCCTTGTTAGCCTCACTTCTATAGTAGGACCATTACTTATGACAGGCCTGTTTGCTTATTTTACAAAACCAGGAGGGGCTATACATTTCTCGGGTGCATCTTTTCTTCTTGGTTCTATACTAATGCTGATCAGTGCTTTTATTGCCTACCGAACACTGCATACTAAAACTAAAACCTCTCCAAAATAAGTTTTTTAACTAATTGCGTTTAACCGTAACTGTGGTGCCAAATTTGTTTTAAAATATATACCAAATAAAAATATTTATTTAAAGCGGCACGTTTAAACAATAAAATGCTGAATAATTCGCTTATTAGTATACAAGATGCAACGCACAATTTTAGTTGCAGATTAAAACCTCAAGAAACAAGAAAAACTGCAAAAAGGGAGCTAATTTCCCTTGCTTAACAGCTATGTATTTTCCTCATCTAAACGGTTTACAACTTTTTACAAATCATTAAAAACAATCATTACTCCAGAGTAATTATACAACGATATTTTTTGTTAGGCACTACAGGACAACGAAGAGCCCCGATATTGGACGGGGCTTCTTCATTTTTATAAGGTTCCAAAACCATTTATATATTTTATCGGTGCGTTAGATTACACAGAACTTATAGCAGCACATAAGCCGCTACAAACTGAGCAAGTAATCCCAAAAAAAATCCTGTATAGATTTCCTTAACTGTATGATCGCTAACTATCAAACGGGCAGTGCAAACTAACCCTGTAATCAGTAGAACTGCGGCAATTGGCCAGGTCATCAACATAGTATTGGTATTGGCAATTACCAGAAACAATCCCAGCCAACCTCCCAAGCCTATAGCATGCATACTTATCTTAAAATAAATATTTGCAATAAGGGCGGCACTGGATGCCAGAAAAACGCCCAGCATAAATGAAGGTAATATTCGTGGATAAATGTTTTGTTGTTTAAACACCAGAAAAGTCCAGAAAAAAAATATGCCACAAGCGATATATGGAATGATACGGTCTTTTTTTGTACGCAGAAAAAGTGAATCAATAAAACCAACTCCTTTTAATAAAACAATACAAAACAAAGGGTAAAAAACAGCATTCTGTATTAGGATAAAAATGGTGCGTAATTTATTTGCATCCGCAAATCCCGAAAAATAAGAGGGATGAACGTATACCAAAAAAAGCACCGCATATAAAGGAATAAAAACAGGATGAAATACATAGGAAAGTAAAATGGCTGGCCATTTTATCAATGGAGAAACTGTTGTTAGTGACTTTTGATTTTTTGAATGAATAGTGTCTTGGTTCATAATCATAAAAATATTACAGAATTTTCCTAAGCCTTGCCACAGGAATATTTAATTGCTCTCTGTACTTTGCAACAGTTCTTCGTGCAATATTATACCCTTTTTCCTGTAACATATCCGTTAGTTTTTCATCACTATAAGGATGCTTTTTACTTTCTTCTTCAATGAGATCTGTAAGAATTTTTTTTACTTCCCTTGTACTCACTTCCTCGCCAGTATCAGTTTGAAGACTTTCGCTAAAAAAGAATTTTAGCCGGTATGTTCCAAATTCTGTTTGGACAAATTTGCTATTGGCCACACGGCTCACGGTAGAAATATCCAGATTAGTCATTTCTGCAATATCCTTTAATATCATCGGCCGCAAATCAGTCTCATCGCCACTTAAAAAGAATTCATGCTGATAATTCATGATGGCTTCCATCGTATTGAGCAATGTATTCTGCCTTTGCTTAATTGCATCAATAAACCATTTGGCTGAGTCTATCTTCTGCTTAATAAAGAACACTGCTTCTTTTTGACGTTTATCCTTTTTACTTCCCTTGTCATAATCCCTCAACATATCCCTGTACCCTTCACTTATTCTAAGATCGGGCGCATTCTTACTATTTAAAGTCAATTCTAGTTTACCTATATTATTTACAATAAAAAAATCCGGAATTACATAATTATTATTTTTGGCTTCATCACCTACATTACCTCCGGGTTTAGGGTTTAATTTAATAATCTGCTGAATGACTTCTCTTAACTGATCATCGTTGATACTTAATCCTCGTTGAATTTTTTCGTAATGTTTTTTTGTAAACTCGTCAAAATATTTTTCCAAAACTTTTAATGCAAGTTCTACAGGTTGCCCCTGATCTAATTTCCTTTCAAGCTGCAACAACAAACACTCTTGCAGGTTACGTGCACCCACTCCTGGCGGATCAAATTGCTGAATGTCTACAAGCAGTTCGCTAATTTCTTCTTCGTTTGTTTCAACATTCTGCCTAAAAGCGAGATCATCTATAATAGAACTAATTTCCCTTCGCAAATAACCATCATCATCCAAACTTCCTACAATCTGCTCTGCTACTTTTTGTTGATGAGTGGTTAGTTTTAGCATTCCCAGTTGTTGAAGCATCAGTTCAATAAAACTGGTTTCTACTTTGTGGGGAATCACCCTTTTTTCATCCAAATCGGGATAATTATCATCTTTTAATTTATAGTCTCCAATGTCATCATCTCCATCATGCACATATTCTGTTATATCAATATTGTCATATTCATCCTCACTGCCATCTTTTTCAAAGTCATCTTCATTATTGTCTGTTTCAAATTCGTCTTTATCAAAATCTTCATCCATCCCCTCCTCGCCCTGCTCTAATGCTGGATTTTCTTCCATTTCTTCTTTGATACGTACATCCAATATAGCCGTAGGCACCTGCAGCAATTTCATTAATTGAATTTGCTGGGGTGATAATTTCTGTAATAATTTATGCTGTAAACTTTGATTCAATGCCATACGGTAAAACTCAATATTAAATTAAAAATAAAGGGTCAATTTGATTAATCTAAATATCTTCCTTATAATTACTATCCGATTAAATAAAACGTAAATTTACAAATAAGGAAGCTTAAAAGGGATGAAAAAAAGTGAAATTTTATTTTTTTGCATGATTTTTGTTGCAAATGCTGTTTTCGCACAACAAAATTCTATAAAACTCAATTCCATAAAGCATTTCGGAAAAATATACTCCTATTCTCCGATTCCGTCAGGGCTTATAAATTTGAATAAAATAATCGTTCCTGCCAATTTTTATGTTAAAAATCTTGGATTTTTTTGTAAACAGGAATTAAAATTTCAGACTGCAACAAAATTACCTTTAAAATTCAGGGTAGGTTCCGTTCAATATACAGACTGGATGGAGGGTAAAAACAATGCCAGCATTTTACCAGCTTATTAATTTTATTTAGCCATCTTAGGAAGGAGTGCAGGCTCTCTGAAATAGTTTAACCTTAGGCTGTCATTCCAACCATTGGGATTTTTTTCGAATGTTTTGCTGCTAAAAAATATCATACCGTTGATATTGGGTGTATTTCGCAACTTTTCAATCTGCCTTGGCAATTGTGTTTTATCCTTCCAGGCCGCATTACTGCCTGCACGGTAAATACCTAAGCCGATATAACAATTTTTTCCAAAACTATTTTTACTCCACCATTCTATTAAGCTGTTAAAATCTGCTTTGTTATGACCAATTTCCCAGTATAACTGAGGCGCTACATAATCTATCCAGCCATTTTTTAGCCATAATAATATGTCGGCATATAGATCATCGTAATTTGTTTGTCCTGCCTGGGTATTGCTTCCTCTAGAATCTTTATCTGCATTTCTCCACACTCCAAAAGGACTGATACCAAACTGGCATTTTTTGCTTTCCTGTTTTATTACCCTGCTCAGCATTAAAATAACGGAATCAGTATTACTTCTTCGCCAATCGTCTATATTCATTCCTTTACCGTATTTGGCAAAAGAAACTTCATCTGGAAATTCTTTTCCGGCTATACGATAGGGGTAAAAATAATCGTCAAAATGAATGGCATCTACATCATACCTGCTAACAACATCCTTGACAACTGTTGTTACATATTTTTGCACTTCCTTATTCCCTGGATCAAAATATTTTTTATCTCCATAAGCAAGAAACCACTCAGGGTGAATTTTTGTGATATGCGATGCCGAAATAGAAGAATTATCGATATTAAACATTGCTCTATACGGATTCATCCATGCATGAAACTCCATTTTCCTTTTATGCGTTTCCTTAATCATAAACAGTAATGGATCGTAATAAGGGACAGGGGGTTGTCCCTGGCGGCCAGTAAACCATTGACTCCAAGGCTCCAATGCTGAAGGGTAAAAAGCATCAGTAGCGGGCCTAATTTGAACAATTACGGCATTCATCCCATTTTGTTGATGCATATCCAACAGTTTTATAAACTCCTGCTTTTGCACATCGCTGTTGATAGTAGGGCTACTTGGATAATCAATATTACTTACTGTGGCCACCCAAACAGCCCTCAATTCTACACGGGGATTTTGCGCAAATAGTATGTTACTAGTAAAAAGAAGACCGCAAAATATTAATATTTTTATCATTTCAGGGATTGAGAAAGTTATTTATTTGCCCTAACCTTATCCAATAACTTATTGAAACTACGGGCTTCCGATTCTGAAAGATTATCAAAAATAGCATCCATATCCTGGTGGTAAGCATCTATTTTTTCTAATATTTTTTTTCCTTTTTCTGTTATACTTACATCCACAAGCCGCTTATCATCGGGGCAAGTATTTTTTACTACCAGCTCTTTGGCTAGTAACCTGTCTACAATACGGCTGGTATCGCTCATTTTGTCAAGCATACGTTGTCTGATCTGCAGTGTAGAGATTGGTTTGCCTGCTCCTCTTAAAATCCTAAGTATATTAAACTGCTGAGAGGTAATATCCTCTTTTTCAAAAAATACCCTCATTTTATCATTTAACCAATTAAAGGTAAAAATGAAGTTTATAGCAGCTTTCTGAAATTCATTTCGAAAGTTTGTCTGATTAATATCTTGTTCTATACCCATGGCTGATAATTAGTGTAATATTAAAAAAAGTCTGCCATCAAGTAAATGCCGGCAGACTTCTCGCATAAATTTTATTGTTTTAGTTGTTGTAATAAAACTTTCCCTTCTAAAATCATTTGATTTAACCCGTCTACCAACGTTCTTAAGTCTGTCATTATATTTAGTTTAAACGTTAGAATGACAAGTTAAATGTTTAAACATCAATATTAATGATTTAATTCTCCACTTAATATTCTGTGCTCTCTGGCAGCTCCTTTTCGTCTGTTTCAACTTGGCTGATATCTGCAAACTCATTGAGATAGATTTTTACCAGAATAATAAAATAACTCACTAGTAGAGGCCCAAATATGAGGCCCATAAATCCAAAAAGATTTAAACCAACAATCACTCCCAATACAGTAATTATAGGATGCACATTGCCCATTTTTTTTAGTAAGCCTAGGCGGGTTATATAGTCAACATTACCTGTAACAATAAGACTATATAAACCTAATCCCAATGCCGGCCAGGTGCTACCGGATGATAACATATATAGTACAATGGGGACCCAGACAATCATTGTACCAACGAGCGGAAAAAATGCAAACACCCCGGTAAGAAAACCCCATAGTGCCCAGTCCTGCACTCCAAAAATCCAATAACCCAATGTGGCAAATACACCTTGTACAACACAAATAATAGGAATCCCTAGAGCGTTGGCCCGAATCATTAGTTTGGTTTCACTGGCCAGTTGTTCTACGTTATGCCTTTTTAGGGGGATTATTTTATTCAGGTATCGCTCTATTTCCTTACCATTTACCAACAAGTAATACAATAAAAAAAACATCATCAAAAGATTTGTGGCAATATTGGCTGTACTGTTTAATATTTTAGGAATATAAGAAGAGATTTTTAGTGAGATAGCTTTGGTGTTTTCCGGAGTTAGGATTTGCATACCGGTATATGCGGATACTTTTTCTGAGAATATTTTAATGCCATCCATAATCTTATCCTGATTATTTACAATTTCATTTATTTTTGGAGAGATAAGTACGACACTCACATAAATAGGAATAGAAATAATAACCAGACTTATCATGATAAATAACATCGCAGTCCACCCTTTACTCCATTTTTGTTTATAAATACATTTGAAAAATAAACCGCGACTCAGAATATATAAAGTGACGCCACCCAGCAAACCCGGCAAAAACATATACAACTCTATTATGAGCAGATAACCCAACAGTACGATCAGCAATAATAGCAGCAATTGACGCAAATGATCATTAAAAGATAAATTCATAGACTCATAATTTTAAGGGTTAATCATCTTCTATATTTTTTACTTCCAAACAGAAACACCTTCACTGCAATTGGAACAGATATCAATATTTTTTCTTCCCTTCATTAACTCAGAACGAAATTGTTTGTAATTAGGGTTATGCCAAATGTTTTTAAACGATTCGTTTTTTAGATTTCCAAGCCTGTGTATTGCATCTTTGTCGAAACAACAGGGAACAACCAGGCCATCCCAGGTAATAACATTGGCATGCCACAATTTCCAACAGCGATTTGCCAGCTTATTTTTAGGGACATAGGTTCCATTGCTGTTTTTTTTATACCGGCTGTATTTATCAATGGAAGGTATAAGCTGATTGGGATCATTTTCGTAATCGTATACCTGTGCAGATTTAAATCTTACTTCATCCACTCCAATTTCTTTGGCTAATTGTTTAATCTCTTCAATCTGATGCTCATTGTGTTTTACCACAAGAAATTGAAAAAACACAAAGGGCGTTTTACTTTTTAATTCCTTTTTCCATTTCACAATATTTTTAGCACCCTCTATTACTTTTTCAATATTGCCACCAACACGGTATTGTTTATAAGTTTCCTGAGTTGTACCATCGATAGAAATAATCAGACGGTCCAATCCGCTCTCCACAGTTTTTCTTGCAGCCTCATCTGTTAAGTAATGTGCATTAGTAGAAGTTGCAGTGTAAATCCCTTTTTGAGATGCATATTTTACCATTTCCAAAAAATCGGTATTTAAATAAGGTTCTCCTTGAAAATAAAAAATCAGGTATAACAGTTCTCTGTGAATATCATCTATGGTTTGACGAAAAAAATCATTTTGCAACATTCCTGTAGGCCTTGTAAAAGCCCTTAACCCGCTAGGGCATTCGGGACAACGGAGATTACAACTGGTAGTCGGTTCAAAGGAAACAGAAACCGGCAAACCCCATTGAACGGGTTTACGGGCAATAATACTAATGTAATAACTGCTCAGCACTTTTACTCCATTCCATATTCTAAACGGAGTAAGTTTGCTTATCAGATTAACGGTATCGTTCAGATTAAATTGAGGCATCTATACAAATGTACGCCTTACAATCTGATCCTTTTATTTCAGTCCAAAATGATCAGTCAATTGCAATTTCACTAGCTGCATCCAGCACCTGAATTTTTTCTTTAAAGCAAAGATTATTGATCATGAAATTTTCGTAATTATTAAAGATTACATTTAATGCAATAAAATTCATTACGTATGCTTTAGTTTCAGCAGGCAGGTAGTTTTTGATATCCCAGAATGTAGGATTAGCCTTACCGGTTTTTTGCATCACATTCCACACATTTCCCACGCCCCAATTGTAACTGGCTGCCACCAATAACAAGTCGTCATTCAAATTGCGCATCCTATCTTTGAGGTATCTCGCCGCTGCATGTGTAGATTTTTGAAAGTTTTTTCTTTCATCTATCATCGCCGGCTTTTTTTTTACGGCACTCAGCTTTGCAGTTGTCTTAAACTCTTTTTTATTTGTTTTAGTACTGATTATTTTGTGCTGCTTTTCAATAATTTTTAGCCCAAACTCTTTGGCCACCTCATCCATAATCTGCCAATATCCAACCGCCCCAGCTGATGATACAGCATTGGCATTAAAGGCACTTTCCAATGCCAGCAATACAACAAACTCAGCCGGAACGTTATATTTTCGTAGAATAATGCTTGCTTTTGGAAAAAACTTTTTACTGCGGATATATGTTCTTTGCAGGTAAGCCCTCCGGCTCAATGCAAATTTTTCTACATATTCTATAAAATAATCCTGGTACCCCTCTATCATATCGGGATACAATACATTGGCTTCTTTGATTAATATGGCCCTAGCAGTTCCATTTTTTACCATTGCCAAATGGGTATTTTCAAGGGTATCGCTCATATTTGCATAACAGGCTATCGAATAGAACAGATATACAAAAATGGCGATTAGAGTTTTTAAGGGTAGCTTAACCATTCTAGAATTATTGCTTTAAATGAAATATTTACTGCCGTAACAGCGTTTTTATTATATACATAGTCTTAAACGATATATGATGATGGTTATTGCCCGTATTTACAGCATGACCAATCAGGAAATTATAATTCTATCAAAAAACTTAACTTTATTTAATGCGTACAGTTTTAATCTTTCTCCTTCTTTACAGTAATGTTTATGGCCAACAGTTTGGTACAAAAGAAATTGCTGCAATGGAAGCCAATGCTCATCAACGTATCATTGGTGGCGAAGCATCGTCTTTTGCTTCCGACAATTTTGATGTTAAATATTATCGCTGCCTATGGGAAGTTGACCCGGCTGCGAGGTATATAAATGGAGCTGTAACCGTTTACTTTACAACTACTACTGCCAGCACTTCTATTATATTAGACCTGATGAATACTTTACAGGTTGACAGTGTAAAACAAAGAAATGGTACACTTTCATTTTCTCAAACCATCAATACTGTTCAAATTAATTTTAGTAGTAGCATAAATGCAGGTGCACTTGATTCTGTAAGTATTTTTTACAAGGGTGTTCCGGCTAATACAGGCTTTGGATCCTTCATTCAAAGCTCACATGCTGGCATTCCGGTAATATGGAGTCTCAGCGAACCCTATGGAGCCCGTGACTGGTGGCCTTGTAAAAACGGGTTAGATGATAAGGCAGATTCAATTGATGTTTACATCAAACACCCCTCGATTTACAAAGCAGCCAGCAATGGATTGCTTCAGTCTGAAACAATTATTCCAGGCGGCAAATCAATCACACATTGGAAACACCGTTATCCAATTGCTTCTTATCTTATTTGTTTTGCAGTAACCAACTACAGTGTTTTTAATAACACCGTACAATTGGGAAGTGTTACACTACCCATGCAAACCTATTGTTATCCTGAAAGCCTTGCAATATTTCAAAGCAATACTCCTAAAGTTTTGAATACGATGCAGTTTTTTAATGGACGATTTGGCGACTACCCTTTTATAAAAGAAAAATATGGCCACGTACAATTTGGATGGGGTGGCGGTATGGAACATCAAACATCCACATTTATTGTTACACCCGATGAAAGCCTGATGGCACACGAACTGGCTCATCAATGGTTTGGCGACATGGTTACAACTTATAGTTGGGGAGACATCTGGTTAAACGAAGGTTTTGCCACACATCTTGCAGCAATGTATATGGAGAATACTTATCCCGCAAGTATTTATACCAATAGAAAAAATGTGATTAATAATATTACTTCTGCCCCCGGAGGCTCTGTAAAAGTAGCCGATACTACAGACGTAAACCTCATCTTTAGTGGCCGTCTTTCCTACAACAAAGGATCCTATCTTATTTATATGCTTCGTTTTACACTGGGTGATGAAGTATTTTTTAAAGCCATCAACAACTATCTGAAAGATCCTGCTCTTGCATATGGATTTACCAAAACAGCAGCACTTAAAAAACATTTAGAGCTTGAAAGCGGCAAAGACCTTACAAAATTTTTCAGTCAATGGTATGAAGGACAGGGTTACCCATCTTACAATGTTAAGTGGAGCACACTCGGTAGCAACAATGTAAAAATTATTATGTCTCAAATTACTTCTCATACTTCTGTATCGTTTTTTGAAATGCCCGTTGCCTTAAAATTTAAAAATTCAACACAGGAAAAAACTGTGATTGTAAACAATACATTTAATGGCCAGCAATTTATTAAGCAAGTAGGGTTTGTTCCTGATACCGTTTTGGTTGATCCAGACTACTGGATAATTTCTAAAAACAATACCACTCAAAAAATCGCTATGAGTAATTCAGGAGAGGGTATTGCTGATATTTATCCCAATCCGGTAACCGACCCTTTAAATATTTACCTCCATGATTTTTCTGCAGCTGAAGCAACTATTCAAATCAGCAATGCATTAGGACAGGTACTGTATAAAAATGTGGTTGGGTTAATAAACGGAGCCGAATTACTTCAGATACCAACCCGGCAATGGGCCCGAGGCTTATATACGGTTAATATTATTGCAGGCAACAGGAAAATTGTGAAACAGATTGTGCGCTAATGTTATAGTTTTACAGCTTTAGGGTTAATCACTATCACTCAATGGCCAGCAGAAGCAAAAAAAGAAAGAGAAAAAATATTTTAATCGTGGCTTTTATACTGGCTTCTTTTGCTTTGGCCACTTTTTTTTTCAATAAATATTACAACCGTCCTTCCTTTGTTCATTATGCTGCTTTTGGAATTGATATGCCAACCAAATATAGTATACATGGTATTGATGTGAGCCGCTATCAGAAAACGATTGGCTGGAATTTGGTTAAAGAAATGGAAGTTGATAATATCCGTATTGGATTTGTTTTTATGAAAGCTACGGAAGGTTTATCTGGAATAGACAATCAATTTTACCGGAATTGGAGGCAGGCAAAAAAAGCGAATTTACCGAGAGGTGCTTATCATTTTTTTATTGCCAGCAAAAGCGGCAAAGCCCAGGCCGAAAATTTTATTGAAAATGTAGAGCTGCAGGCAGGAGATCTTCCTCCTGTTTTAGATATCGAACAAACAAATGGTGCTACCGCATCAGATTTGCAACAAAGAGTAGCAGACTGGTTGCTGGCAGTAGAAAAAAAATACAAAGTAAAACCCATCATTTATACCAATGTAGATTTTTATGAAACGTTTTTGGCAGGCAGATTTGATAACTATCCTTTGTGGGTTGCGCACTATCTGGCAAAAGACAAACCAAGGATAAAACGCAAATGGCATTTCTGGCAACACAATGAAAGAGGCAGAGCGAATGGAATCAATGCCTTTGTAGACTTTAATGTATTCTTCGGAGACAGTACAGATTTTAAAAATTTACTGATTCAATAATTATTCTGCAATTTTGCAATATGGGAATGGAAGACGAAACAAGGGATTTTTTAGTTCTAGTACTAAATAGCATCGCATTGATGCTGCTTTGGATGATCGCTAATGTTTTCGCAGGAATTTACTTAGGATATGCTTTTTTTGAAGGCAGCCCTGATTGGAAAAACATTGTTTACTATATCATCTCAACAGTTACTTTTATATTGGTTATACGACGCTTACGACGCAAGTGGAATCTCTAATCCTTCTTAACTGCTATGGTCTGAAACAATCAGCCATTTACTCTTTATTTTTTTAAACAAAAGGGTAAAATGCCCCCACACATTGCCTATACTCCTTGTAAGATACCATTTACCCACTACTGAATAATAGCTATCCGATAACTTTTTTATATGCAAAATATTAAATTCAAGTTTACCCATTGCTGCTGCATCAGGATACCCTTTTTTGTAATTATTTAAAGTATTCTGCCACCCATAAGTAATGCCCGATTTTCCAATAAACATCAGAGAGTCATTTCTCCAATAGGTATCCATGAACTTGTCAAGATCTCCGTTATTCCAAGCATTTTTCTGAACATCCAATGAATGTAATATTTGCTTTTCTTCTTTATTTTGGGCAAAGGAATTAAGTGATATCAGGCAAATAAATAATAAAAGGCAACTTCTCATGTTATAGTAATTATAAATACAAGATATGAAAAAGTTGCCCTGCTTATTGGAAAATTTTTATTTTAATGCTGATGATGGGGTGAGCTGCATTTACTCCTATGGCAAAAACGATAATTTTGATAATGAGCCCCTATGATTAATATAACTGCCGGAATGAGAAGAAAACTTTCATACTCATGAAAAAACTGCTTGGTTACAAGTAACAAAAAACCAATCATAAAGACCAAAACTGGGATATATGAACGGTGATGTTTAATATAACCATGCATCAATGAATATACACCCACTACAAAAGCAATTGCTATCATTCCCCATTCAAAAAAAAGGTTGTGAATTATATTGATACCAAACAATGGCAGGCTGGTGGCTAATAAGGGCAATACGGCACAATGAATAGCACATGCCAGCGAAGTTGCGATTCCAAAACCATCCCAGTTCATTTTAATATTCATGCAGGGCGCAAAGATAAGATTTTTGCAATAATGTTGCAAGTTTTAACAATAACATGTATCTAATATTTTATCCACTGCTTTCATAGGCATAACTTTGTGCCCAATTTAATTGTTGTAAAAAGATGAAAAACAAATTGTGGATTTACCTCGGATTTTTTGCTGTACTACTTAGTGTATTTTACTTTTTTATCTTCCGGGATTATGATTTTTCTGCCTCAAAGTTGGCGGTGATAAACCCATTGGTTCCCGAATTCAGTTTTATAGACCAAAATGGAAAAACCATTTCTCAACGAGATACTGATGATAAAGTATATGTGGCAGAATATTTTTTTACAACATGCAAAGGCATTTGTCCAAAAATGAATGCTAATATGAGACGCATTTTTGATCAGTATAAAGATGTTCCCAACTTTATGATTGTGTCACATACTTGTATGCCGGAGGTAGACAGTATGCCCTTGTTAAAAGCTTATGAACAAAAAATGATTAATGGCATACTAATTCGCAATGAAGATGGTTCCTATAAAATAAACGAAATGCAGGGTATAGGCACTAATTTGGCAGAAAATCCAAACTGGCATTTTGTAACCGGTGATAAAAAGAAATTATATGATATGGCAAGGATTGGTTACACAATAGATAATGGAAAACCAGACAGCCTGCAAAGAATAGAAGATGAATTTATACATACCCAGTTTTTTGCACTGGTTGATAAATACAGAAGGGTCAGGGGAATTTATGATGGTTTGAAAGAAGAAGAAATACAAAAATTAATGATTGATATAAACGGATTGCTGAAAGAAAAGGTAGCTCCAAAAAGATTTATGACCGGTTTTAGCAATAACCCCAATTAATTTTATGGAAAATCATTCAGATATATTAAAAAGAAACGGGCTAAGTGTAACAGAAAGCCGAAAAAAAATACTGGAATTATTTTTAGATTCCGAGGGGGCTCTGGCACATGCGGATATTGAAAAAAATACAGATGTCGCTTTTGACAGAGTAACGGTATATCGTACACTGCAAACATTTGTAGACAAAGGAATCATTCACCAAATACCAACCACCGATAATTCGATTCTGTATGCTTTGTGCAAACACAATTGCCAGCAGGGCCATCACCATGATAACCATGTACATTTTATATGCAACAGTTGTGATAAAACTTTTTGTCTAGATGATGTAACAGTTCCGGATGTAAAACTACCAAAGGGTTTTACTCCTGCACAAGCTGCGATGGTGGTTACAGGCGTTTGTATTGATTGCAAAGGGTAAAATTCATATAAAAAATCCTACTAAATTTAGCAGGATTTTTTTATATTTTTTATTTCATCTCCATAACACCAAACCTTGTTCGCCTTTTAAATAACTTCAGCAAATCTGATACGATGAGGTATTTCGTATCTGAAATTTTTGCAACTGCTGTAGGTATTGTAATATAATCTTCATCCAGATGACTGTAAATACTCTGGCGGCTTACATTTCCTTTAGCATCAACGGTTGCGGCCAAAAAAATTGACCTTTTAAAATTTACTACATCATCTGGTCTTTTTTCAATATCCCGCTCTACATTGTCTTTATCATCATTATAAAGTAACACCAGTTTATCTCCATAAACAATTGGATAAAATCCAAGAAAGATATTGGAATTGGTTAATTTTTGATTTTTAGGAATTCGTGTAAAAATTGCTTTCCCGTTTTTATCAATATTGGTATTGATAATATCGCCATAGGTATAACGATAACTGGTAGTAGTGGTATGCGTTGTAGCATTGTAAGAAGTAATGATATCTAGTCTGTAATATTCACTTATCAAATCAACACTTCCATTGCTACGGTTCATAATATGGCGGATTCTAAATCCAGAATAAAGCCCAGGATCCGAATCTTTATCCGACCCAAAATTGTCTTTATCAACCAGCGTAATCATTTCTGGTGAAAAGGGCACCATTTTAGGATCTTTTACTTCTGCGGTATTCGCATCAAAAGTTGCATAAAATGCACCGTTTATATTGCCATTGTATTTTCGTTTATATAAGCCGGCGACCGTAATAGTTCCATTCTTGTTATAACTAAGTTTGGTTCCCTGAATAAATTGGTTGTTAAGGTTAAAAGTAATTTCTTTTCCCTTTGAATCCTTGCCATCGTATACAAGCAGCTTATAAGTATAGGAAGGGACTTTTGAACCATCCTCTCTTACGCTTTCCCTGGTTACCTCTTTGTCATAGTGTTTAATAGCTACAAACACTTTACCGTCATTGGTAATATCTTGATCATAAATTGAAACATTACGATCCCCAATTGGAAGCTCAATTTCTTTTTTCCAGATACTTTTAAGATTAATATCGAATACCCCTACAAAAAATTTCTTATTCTCTTTTTTTCGGTCCGGTCCTTCAACAAATATTAATACTTTAGACGAATCGGAAGATAGTTTGTAGGATGGTTCAGCCTGGTCATACCTGCTATCAGAAGAATAAGTACCCAGTACAATTTTCTCTTTAACATTCAACGATTTTTCTTCGATCTTTAAAGCATAAACCGAAGTGGTTTTGTTTTCTTTATCATAAGCCTCATATAGAAAAAAAATATTAGCGCCATATTTTTCAAACCCTTTCAAACTTGCATTTTTTTCATCTATTGGCAAATCCTTTTCTGTCAAAGTCTCCATGTTTTTATCAATCAAAACCAGGATTGGCTGTTGCTCCACATTGCCACCAAAAAAAGATCTCGAAGAGGTCTTTAATTTCAAAATAATAAACTGATTTTGGTTTACTGGTACAGCATCTTCAAAATCATATTTAAGGCGGGCATTATCTGCCCATGAAACTTTAAAACTTTGCGCTGAAAGATGTAAAGAAGTAACCGTAACTAATAAAACCACCGTAACAATTCGTATAACTATTTTCATGTGTTGGTATATCAAGTAAATAATAATTTAAGCGAGCAAATATATATCTTCGCTCACTAAAAAATAGAATTAACTGTTACAATGAAAAAAATTATACTTATTACTATACTGCTGATGTCTGCATTCTTTTCCTTTTCACAAGACACTGTTTATTTTGCAAAAAATATAACAAACAGCGGCGGCAAAAAAACAAAAAGATCTTCAGAAAAAAATATTGTAAAAATTGCACCCTTATCTTTTATCTCCGGATATATTCCACTCTATTTTGAAAGAGAGATTACACCATTTTTCTCTCTGCAGCTTGGGGCAGGTATTACAACCCGAAACTACTTGAAAGAGTGGGCAAACAATTTTGATTTTAGTGATAATGAAAATGTAAAAAACACCTGGAGCACCCCTGGGAATGAAGGAAATGACAATTATTACTCAAGCAATGATTTTAAAAACAGGCAATCGACTCTAGGATATTATTTTTCCATACAGCCACGCATTTATTTCGAAAACGAAGGTATGGATGGTTCATTTATTGGCATTTCTTATGATCATTTCCGATACAATTCATCGTCCTACAAAATTATTAATGGCAGTTTTGGAACTGATGGAAATCCAATATTTTCAAGTTCAACTTTTAAGGAATATGAAAACATTTCAGACGTTTCTGCCATTTTCGGTACTCAGTCATTGTATGACCATATTGCTATAGAATACAGTGCCGGCATAGCTTTACGCAATGTTTCGGGCAGGCGTTATGCTTATACAAACGATCGTAATAGTGGTCAGTATATAGATGGCTACAGCGATAGTAAAAAAACAACTCCGGCATTTACTTTTTCAATAAAAGTTGGATATCATTATTAATCTAAATAAAAATTTACAAAAAAGCCTTCTTGAAGAAGGCTTTTTTGTATTTAATGATTTATTATCTTAAGAAATCGCATCCATTTCACCTTTCACAAAATCCATCAGTACTTTAATTTTTTCAGGCGAAAAATCAAATTCAAGTCCCGCAGTTTTATATAATTCAGGCAATGTTTTGGTTGCTCCCAAAGCAAGTGCGTTGCTGTAATTATCCAGTGCGTTCTCAGCATTATTTTTATACTGCATCCACATTCCGATAGCACCTAGCTGGGCTATGCCGTATTCAATATAATAGAACGGCACTTCAAAAAGGTGCAACTGACGCTGCCATGCATTGCTCCGGTATGTTTCCAAACCACTATATTCAATCACATTATCTTGAAATTCGGCGAGGGTATTTACCCATGCAGTAGTCCTGTCCTCGTGTGTATGAACAGGGTGCTCGTAAATCCAATGCTGAAATTTATCTATGATAGCAATCCATGGGAAGATAGTAATCACTCTTTCCAGCTGATGTTCTTTGGCTCTAAGCAAATCTTTATCATTATCAAAAAAGCTTTCCCAATGATTCATGGTAAATAATTCCATAGCCATACTTGCTACTTCTGCAATTTCCATTGGGTACTCTTTAAACCCGCTTAATTCCAGTGGGTGTGCCAGAAAAGAATGAACTGCATGTCCACCTTCGTGTAACATAGTTGTTACATCGTTCATCTGCCCTGCAGCATTCATAAAAATAAATGGTGCACCACTCTCTGCCAACGGGCAGTTATATCCTCCTGGAGCCTTCCCTTTTCTACTTTCCAAATCAAGGTGATTGAGCTCCTTCATTTTTTGCAGGCATTGACCAAAAAACGGCCGAAGATTTTGAAAACATTCGATTGACTTTTTTAACAAATCATCCCCATTGGTAAAAGGCCTTAAAGGTTTTGTGCCTTCGGGTTCTGCATCCATATCCCACGGACGCAAAACATCCAGCCCTAACTTTTCCTTTTTCTTTTGGTAGATAGCATTTACCAATGGTAGTACGTGCAGTTTAACAGCAGTATGAAATTGGTAACAATCTTCTTTGGTATAATCAAAGCGACCGAGTTCTTTAAACCGATAATCCCGGTAATTTTCAAAACCTGCATTTTGCGCTTCTTTATTTCTCAGTACAATTAACTGATCGAATAATTTATCAAGTTTTTCTTTATCTAATAATCTCCTTTCCTGAATTTTGTGGTATACTTCTTCTCTTATTTTTCTATCTGCGTTTTCCAGGAATTTGGCGGCCTGCTGAAGCGTATATTCTTCCCCGTTAACCGTTACCATCATAGCGCCTGTAATCTGACCAAACTGTTGCTGCAAAACAGACATTTCTGCCTGTAGCGGAATGTTCTCTTCTCTAAATAGTTCAATGCTTTTACGAATACTGCGTAGGTAGGTATGGTATTTTTCCGGTTCCAGCTCCGACAGTAATGGCGTAGCCATCAATTTTTTATTCAATGCATCTGCCATTGGCTGAATCTGTGGCTGAATATGCATGCAAAAATAATTAAATGCTTCTTCAAGCTTTTTATTTTCTGTATCGCAGGTCATTTTAATCTGGCGCCAACAAGCATCTTCACTCACAGCTGCTTCCAGTTCACTCTGATCTTTGAGCCATTGTTCAAGTGATGGCTTATCTGTTATTTCCCTATTAAGCAATTCACTGAAATAAGGCTCCAATACTTGCCAATCAGTAATATTAAGATTTGGGGGGAGAAACGTTCTGGGAGTTTTATGAATATCTGCTGTATACATAGGAGAGGGGTGATTGGTGAAGGCTAAAAATTAAAAGGTCAAAAGTAAGAAATGAATAATCGAAGATTTCACTTTTAACTTTTGACCTTTTCGTTTATTATTTTATGCCATCTTACGAGGCGTATTTATTTTTTTTACCGGAGCACTTTTAGGTGTAGCGGTTTTAGTTGAACTGGCTGCTTTTACGGTTTTCTTTTCTGCTAAAGGTGCGGCTTCTTCTGCGGCAATTTCTTCAGCAGTTTGTTCTGTTAATTTAATTTCAATACCAGCTTTGGTTAATATTTCAAACCAACGAACCATTTTTTTCATATCACTACCATATACTCTCTCAAAATCCATTGAAGGGTATACTTTTTCAAAATAAGCTATAATGGCTTTGCCATCTGCTTTAGCATCGGGCAGGGCAACTTTGCTTGCCTGCATAGCAGTAAAAACTTCTACCAAATTTACATTTTCGCCGGTAGTGTACACTTCAATACTTTCCAGATGCGAAAAATTATGCACCCTGTTACTTACGAATTTTGTACTCTTATCTTCCAGAGAACGAACAATGCCGCCATCTGCTTTTGAAGATACTAACTCATATAATCCGCTCAAACCTGTTACGGATACCATTTTATTATAATTCATATAAATAGATTGAATGTTTAAAAATTCAGGGTTGCAATTTAGCAGTAATATGGCAAATTACGTCTACTAGTTTTTTGTTAATGTGTTTTAACAGAAATAAGTGATAATTAAATCGCCTGTTACTGTTATCATTTATCGTCTAATAGCACAAAAGATAGATTATTATGTTTAGATCAGCTTTAGTGACAATATTAATGTGTGCTATTTCAATAACGGGTATTGCACAATCTGGATCCGTAAAAGGCATTATTACCGATTTTGATGATAAAAAACCTGTTGGAGGAGCCACCGTTACCCTTTTATTTCAAAAAGACAGTAGTCTTATCAAAAATGTGATAAGTGATAATAATGGACGTTTTCAGTTTAATAACCTAACCAACGATAGCTTTATATTAAAAGTTAAAACTGTCAATTTTCAGGAATATATTTCTTTTATAACTATTGCGGATAATAACTCCCGAGACCTTGGCAATATAGGCCTTGCCAAACAAGGTAAAGATCTTGCAGGGGTAACTGTAATTGCTCAGGCAACACCTGTTGTGCAAAAAGGAGACACTACTCAGCTTAGTGCTAGTCAATATAAAGTTAATCCGGATGCTACCATTGAAGATCTTATTAAAAAAATGCCGGGTATAACTGTAGCCAAAGACGGTACAGTAACCGCACAAGGCGAAACTGTAAAAAAAGTAACCATCGATGGCAAAGATTTTTTTGGAGATGATGCTTCGGCCGCACTTAAAAATCTGCCTTCGGAAGTAGTGGATAAAATCCAGATTTTTGATCGTTTGAGCGATCAGGCGCAACTGACCGGTGTGGATGATGGCAATTCACAAAAAGCCATCAATGTCGTTACCAAATCGGGTATAAAAAATGGGCAGTTTGGGAGAGCATATGTAGGTTATGGTTCGGATGACCGTTATGCAGCCGGTGGTAATGTTAGTTTTTTTAAAGGAAACAGGCGCTTATCCTTTGTAGGAAATTTTAATAATGTAAACCAGCAAAATTTTGGTTCACAGGATTTACTTGGACTTACCAGTAGCGGTAATAACCGCGGAGGACGTGGCGGAATGGGTGGCGGTGGTGGATCTGATAATTTTTCTGTAGGTCAATCTAGCGGCATAAGTAAAACAAATGCCTTTGGTATTAATTTCAGCAATCAATATGGACCAAAACTTAGTCTAAGTGCCAGTTATTTTTATAATGGCAGTAAAAACAGCAATCAATCTGTTGTAAATACTGAAACTTTTGCGCCGAATGGTAAAAATCAATTTAGCAACCAAAGCAGCAATTTTGTAACCGATAATTACAATCATCGTTTAAACATGAGATTGGAATATAAAATTGATTCAAATAACAGCATTTTTGTTATTCCAAGTATCAGTTTCCAAGGAAATAATTCAAATGGTGTTTCAAATGCTCAAAATTATTTTGGAATTAATGATTCTTTAAGTACTTCTTTGGTTAACTCTATGGCCGATAGGACCGGTTATAATATCAGGAACAATATTATGTATCGACATTCTTTTGCAAAAAAAGGGCGTTCTGTTTCTATTGGTTTTAATACAAATTTTACTAAGAATACAGGAGAAACGATAACAAATGCATTATATCGCTTTTTTGATAATGGCATTTCTCAGGACTCTTTGCAAAATCAATTTGCAGACAACCTTACCAACGGAGAAAGTTATGGTGCTACTGTAACTTATACAGAGCCACTAGGAACAAAAGGTCAGTTACAGTTAGAATACGCTCCTACTATTCAAAAAAACAATGCCAACCAGCAAACTTTTTTATATGATGGACAGAAATACGACCAATTTGATAGTACACTTTCCAACAAGTTTGACAATACCAACACAACCAATAGAGGTGGATTGACATATCGCTTTACAAAAAACAGGGATGAGATGTTTTCAATAGGTGTGAATATTCAAACAGCAAAACTAGAGAGCCAAAGAATATTTCCAACCACTAGTTCTGTAAATCAATCATTTTCCGATTTTTTGCCCAATGCAATGTGGCGTAAAAAAATATCGGCTGCTAGTAATATTCGTTTATTCTACAGAGCTTCTGTAAACTTTCCGTCGGTTTCTCAATTACAGGATGTTGTAAATCTTAGCAACCCTTTGAGAGTGAGTGCAGGAAACGCCGATCTAAAACAAAGCAACACACAGTTTATCGGAGGTCGTTATATGTATACAAATTCAAAAACAAGCAAAAGTTTTTTTGCAAACCTATTTGTGCAAACGGCCAATAACTATATTTCCAATGCTACGTTTATTGCATCTCAGGATTCTATTATTCAACAGGGAATAGTACTTAAAAAAGGTTCGCAGCTTAGCAAGCCGGTAAACCTTGACGGATATAAAAGCCTGAGAAGTTTCTTTACCTACAGCATGCCGATTAAGCCAATCAAAACAACTTTGAATTTTAATACAGGATTTAGTTATTCAAAGCTACCAGGTTTGGTAAACTATGTTAAAACAAACACAGATAATTATGTTTACAGTGCAGGTATTGTACTGGCAAGTAATATCAATCAATACATTGATTTTAACTTAAACTATAACGCCAACTTCAATGAGGCAAAGAACTCATTTAACAGTACTTTAAACAACCGATTTATTAATCAGTCTACTGGACTTGCTATAAATCTACTGAGTAAAAAAGGTTGGTTCATACAGAATGATGTGAACAATCAAACTTACAGCGGATTAAGTGAAGGCCTAAATCAGAGCTTTTGGTTATGGAATGCAGCCATTGGAAAAAAATTCCTGAAAAATAATGCAGGCGAGCTAAAATTGTCGGTATTTGACCTTCTTAAACAAAATCAGAGTATTACAAGAACAGTGACAGAATCTTATATTCAGGATACACAAAGTGAGGTATTGCAGCAATATTTTATGCTCACATTTACTTACAATCTTAAAAACTTTGGGGTTGCCAAAACTCCTGCTAAAAGCAATGATGAAGGTCATGGTGGACCGATGAGAATGGGTGGCGGAGGACCTGGTTTTTAAAAAAGGCAGATTAAAAAATAACTGGTACAATTGATTAACTTTAAGGCTAACATTTTAATAATATTTTTTGAATCAGCCAGAACTCATTGACAGAATAAAAAACGGAGATCGCACTGTTTTTAAAGACATCGTGGAACTGTGGCAAAAAATGGTATACAATACTGCACTGAGCATAGTACAGTTAGATGTAGATGCAGAAGATATAACACAGGATGTTTTTATTGAAGTATATGAAAAAATTGATGGGTTCAAGGGAGCCTCGCTACTAAGTACCTGGATTTACAGAATAACAGTAAATAAAGCCCTTGATTTTGAAAAGAAAAAAAAGAGGCAAAAGAATGGGGGATTGCTAAAACAAATATTTGCAGTAAAAGAAATAGATGAACCTGTAAATTTTAACCATCCCGGAGTATTGCTTGATAATAAAGAAAAAGCAGCCATCCTTTTTAAAGCGTTAAAAAAATTACCCGAAAACCAAAGGGTGGCTTTTACGCTTCATAAAGTTGAAGGGCTGCCCTATCAGGAAATTGCGGAAATAATGGAAACAAGTTTATATTCAGTAGAGTCGCTGATGGCCAGAGCAAAAACCGGATTAAAAAAAATGCTTGAACAATTTTATCAATCACAGGCATAATTAAATAACATGAAGAATAACAAGCTTGCCGAAATGGTAGAACAAACCTTGAACAGTATGGATGGCGCAGAAAGAGCAACACCTGCACCATTTTTACTAACTCGCATCAATGCAAAAATGAACCGTGAGCAACCTTCTGCTTGGGAGCGTTTTGGCATATTTCTGTCACGTCCCATTATAGCTTTAGCAACCATTGCTTTTCTTATATTCTTTAATGTTATTGTATATACTTACAGCAACAGCTCTTCCAACATAAATGGCAATCAAAACCTGCAGGTTTCTACTGATGAATATTCAATGAATAATTCATCGTCATTATTTGATCTTGAAAATATTCAACCATGATAAACAGACCAAAAAATAGCAAAGCATTACTGGTAATCATCATTGTATTATTGGCCGCTAACATTGGCGGACTTGCATATTTTTTTCTGAGCAAGCCTAATGGAGAAAACCACAACGGTTCTTCGGAAAGAAAAAATGGGATGCTGAGTTTTTTGAAAAGTGATATTGGTTTTTCGGCACAACAGCTGGTAGTGTACGATACCCTTATTGCACAACACAAAAGAAATATGGGACCCATGTTTGAACTACTAAAAAAAGAGAAGGAAAAACGACTTCGTTATATAGCCCAATATGGATTTGCAGACACAGCCATTACTTCAGCTATTAACAAAACCGTACCAAACCAGCAAATAATAGAAACTCAGATGCTGATGCACCTGAAAGATATCAGGAACATCTGTAACGATCAGCAAAAAATAAAATTCGATACGAGTATTTATAAAATATTCAGCAAAAAAAATGGTACCGACAGAAAAAAACGTAGTTAATTATTTTATATTCATCACTTAACAAAAACAAAATGAAAAAACAATTTTTTTTATTAATGGCTGTAATGTTTATCAGCTTTGGTGCAGCAATAGCGCAAGGTGGCCAACGTCAAACTCCTGAAGAAAGAACTAAAACAACAATGGAAAAATTGGTTCCCTTGAATTTAAACGCAGACCAGATTACTAAAACAACCGCATTGTTTACTGACCTTTATACACAACAGCAAAAAGCCTTGGAAGAAATGCGTGCCAGTGGAAGTATGGACCGGGAAGCATTTCAGGCCAAACGTAAAGAAATGAATGATGCAAGAGATCTAAAACTAAAAGAAATATTTACAGCAGACCAGTA
>CANNJE010000029.1 GCA_947504605.1 Chitinophagaceae bacterium | reverse complement strand
TTAGTGTGATGGTTCAGGGTGGGGTGAATTATGAACCTTATAAAAGCAAACTAACGGAAAGCATTGGCCGCAAAATAGATACCATCGAATTGTTTCCTGCAAGTGAAGGCTTTTTTGCTTTCCAGGATTCTCAAAAAGAACCGGGACTTTTGTTAAACACCAACAGCGGAATCTTTTTTGAATTTGTGCCGGTAGCCGAAATCGCCAACGAACAGCCAACAAGGCTTACGTTGAAAGATGTCAAGATAGGAGAGAACTATGCCCTGATCATCAACAGCAATGCAGGTTTATGGGCATACAGTATTGGAGATACCGTAAAATTTATTTCTACAGATCCTTACCGGATTGTTGTAACAGGTCGTATCAAACATTTTATCTCTGCCTTTGGCGAACATGTGATTGGCGAAGAAGTGGAAGCGGCTTTACTATCGGTTACCGAAGCGCCACAGATCCATATAAAAGAATTTACAGTGGCTCCTTTTATTTCACAGGATAAAGGCAAAAGCTACCATGAGTGGTTTATTGAGTTTGAAGAAATTCCTACAGATATGACTGCCTTTGCAAAAAGACTGGATGACAGTATGCGTTTAAAAAATGTTTATTACGATGACCTTATTGCCGGAAATATACTGGAGCCTTTAAAGATTACCCCGATACAAAAGAATGGTTTTGTAAATTATATGAAAAGTATGGGCAAACTCGGCGGTCAGAATAAGGTTGCGAGATTAAGCAATGACCGTTTGATAGCAGAAGGTATAAAAGAATTTATGATATAGGATTTTTGAAACCCTATATCATAAATAATTACGCTAGTTGATATTGTTTCCAATACTGATTACATATTTGTTTGCCAGTATTTTTCCTGAGCCACTGCCACTGTTGTTTTTTATAAGATGAGTAGCTCTTACCGCATCCACAAACTCCATCAAAGTATTATTGGGGTGCGCATTAATAAATCGGTTGTTTACGAAAGTCGAAACCTGTGTTCCGTAAAGATAAATAAGAGCTTCCTTGTTTTGCGGGCTGCTGTTTTTTATTCTATTGCCGGTAAAATTTAGTGTTGGTCCCATAGTGCTTTCGTCATTACCTCCCCGCAGCATGGATAGTATCGGGCCACTGTTGTCATTAAATATACAATTGCTGATGCTTAACTGCTCCACATTATAATAGCCTTTTTTACCGGTCTCTTCCATAAAACGAAACAGGGTGCCTTTGCTAAAACTAAAAGTACTGTTGGTTACAAAAATGCTGTCTGTAACGCCCGATTTTGCTGCATTAAAGAAGTTGCCGTTTAAATTACTAAAGATGCACTGGCTAATAAATAGTTTGCTATGCTGGCTGCTTCCGGATGTGTCGGTGTTGATAAATTGGAGGGTATGGGCATTTTTAAGATCAAGGTTTAGTTTGTTTATTGTTAATCGGGTACCAGCTTTTACTTCAATTAAAAAAGGAAGTTCTGTGGTGGGGGTTGAAAACTGAATCAATGATTTTTGGGAACTGGTAAGGGTTACGTTGCCGTTTATTTGGATGGGTTCTGTAAAAGTATAATTGGGGGCAGTGAGATTGATGGTTAGGTTATTGGATGTATTTTTTTCAAGCAGTTCAATGAGGGAAGCTACCGAATTACAATCTGCTGTAATTGTTTTTAAAATCTCCTTTTTGGCAAAACTGTTTAACCAAATCGCCCCGGTTGTTTTTCGGGCATTGGCCATCATTTGTAAAAGTTTTTCCCTGCTTGTATAACCTGGTTTGGAAGATAGTTTTCCGGAGAATCCATCCCGTTTAATTTTACTCATAGAATCACTGATGCTGGTATTTGCATTGCCGGGAACAAGCGGTAGATTGATGGCATTGGCCTTTTGAATATTGAAGCCTGTTTTATAAAATCCCTTTTCTATTGGGAGTCTAAAATTATTGCTAACAGGGTTTCCTGCAAAATGAATACCATCCAAAATGTCGTAAGCATTATAAACAATACTGTCGTTGCTATTGTAAATGATATTGTTGATGACCATTACATTTTTGGGTGGTTCGGAGCGTTCTGAATCACTGCCTTCGCAAAAACTAAGGGGCGTACATTCTACAAAACTATTATTGGCAATAACGGCATCGGTAACAGGTAAATAACGAAAGGCCGGAGAGTTGGGTACTCCATTCATAACGGAAAGGGGCGAACGAAATCCGGTGCCCCGGCACTGGTAAAATAAATTGTTTACCACCCATTGTCCTTTATTGATGATGCGAACACCTCCTGTGCCGGCTTTATTGTCGCCCAGAAAAACATTGTTCTCCACTGTATTAAAATTGCCATGCCGTAGTACCACGGCACCCTGACAGGCTTTAAACAAATTGTTTCTAATAACATTGCTGCCCGATTTGATAGAGACAATCTCTGTTTCTCCATCGCAGTTTTCAAAAAAGTTGTCGGTAATCTCTGTGTTGGAATTAAATTCACAATGTTGGGATACACCCACCCGAATAATTTCGCCCGTGTTAGATGCAAGGGGGAGCCTAAGGCCAAAATAATTATGGTCGATGGAATGATGGTTTTCCCTGCTTCTTTCATCATCCAGTATCACTGCCAGTAATACACCCATGTTCTTTTTGTTTAAAAAACTACAGTGGTCAAGCCGGTTGTTTTTTCCATAAAATGTTATCCAGTAATTTTCATCCATTCTTTTCGGATTGTTAAAATCGTTGATAACAGTATTGGTTACCCGGCAGTTGTTGGCCAGTTGATTGTTGTTGATTCGGAATGTTATAACAGGATATTGTCCAGCATAACCATTGGTAAAATAAAATCCGTCTATGATTAGATAGGTTCCACCAATTTCAAGTCTGGACGCACCTGTTATCAATACTTTTCCTGCTGTTTGAGCTTTGAATACAATGGGTTTGTCTTTGGTTCCGGAGCAACTGAGACGGAGGATACTATTTTTCCATTCGCCGTTTTGAAGCAGGATACTATCCCCGGGTTTGGCATTTATATTGGCAACCTTCAATTCCTCATTGTTTTTTACGACAATTGTTTTTGCCATAGTGCTGTAAAAGGCAAGGAGGCAGCATGAAAGCAGTATGAATCTTAGCATTGGTTATTTTTTTTCTGAAATTTTAGGAAGAGTTCTTAGGGAGGATGCCCGAACGATCAACTTTGTTTTTAATACTTGTTCTTCAATATTAATTTCTTCAGGATTGTGCATGGTTTCTATAAAAAGTTTGGCGGCTGCTTTTCCCAATTCAAAGGAAGGCATTTCCACACTTGATATTCCCGGCGTAACAAGGCTTACGATTGGTTCATTGTTAAAGCCCACAAGGCCTATGTCTTTGGGCATGTTTAATCCCTTTTCTTTTATGGCCAACATGGCGCCAATAGCCATACGGTCGCTGATCGTAAAGATGGCATCGGGCCTTTTTTTCATGGCCAATAATTCCAGCGTGGCAAAATAGGCATAGTCCTGATTAAAATCACAATGCACAATCAGGTCATTGTCTTTTTTTAGTTTGTTTTTCTTTAATGATTTTAAATAGCCACTCATTCTGCTATTACTGATACCCAGGTTTTTGGGCCCGGCTAAAATGGCAATACGTTTATACCCCTGTTCTATTAAATGTTCGGTGGCCTGAAATCCTCCATCCTCATTATCGATCCTTACACTGGGTGTAACGAGATCGGGCATCAGCCGGTCAAATACGACAATCGGCAAATTCCTTTCCTGTATTTTTTTTAGATGTTCTACCGATTTTGTTTCACTTGAAACGGAAATAATAAAACCATCTACAAGGCTATCCAGCAGCCGCCTGGTATTTAAAATTTCTCTGCCAAAGGATTCATTGCTTTGGCAGACCATAACGGTGTAACCTGCTTCCAGCGCAACCTCATCAATACCTCTTACCATCAAAGAGAGCACATAATCAAGGTTTGGTACAATCACCCCAATGGTATGTGTTTGACTTTGTCTTAGGCTCAAAGCAAGTCTGTTGGGTTGGTAGTTTAATTCTTCTGAAAGCGACACGACTGCCTTACGGGTTTCAATACTTACATCACTTGCTTTTCTTAAAGCCCTTGATACCGTGGATATAGAAATGTTTAGTTTTTTGGCAATATCTTTTATGGTGGCTGGCTTGTCCATTGTAAGAAATGATTTGAATCATAAAGCTAACTGATATATGATTGCGATATTACCGGCAGCGTTGCCGGTAACGTTCTCGGTGTTCAAATATTACAAATTGACAAATGATTCGCTTTTTTGTTTTGAAAATATCTAATAAAAAGCTATAATATTTAATATATTTTAATTGGCCTTAAATATATTATAAATGAATAACACCTTATCATTACTATTCGAAAGTTTTATACTGATAAAGCTGTCTGCTTGAGCGAATAAGGAATAGATCTATTGACGGCAGTTTTAAATGGATAAAAAAGCTACTCATGGTAAAAAGAATTCCTGATTACCTATTAACAAAATGCCAGATGCTACGATTGCTAAAAATATGCTCCTTTGTTTTATTTCCTGTGTTATTAACTGCACAGCATCCGGTAACTTTTTTTACCAAGACGGAGGCTTTATCCGTTAAAAAGAATATCCCTGCTTTTCCTTTATTGACCCAGTCTTACAACGACATCAAAAAAGAAGTTGACGAGTTTGTAGGAAAAGATATAGATGTGCCCTTTCCTAAAGATCCTGCAGGAGGATACACACACGATAAACACAAGGCTAATTATACCCTGATGTTTAACAGTGGTATTTTATATAACCTTACCGGTGATAGGAAGTATGCAACCCTCGTAAAGGATATGTTGCTGAAATACGCTGTTTTAAATCCCACTTTAAAAAATCATCCTCAGGCAACGAGTACATCACCCGGTCGTATTTTTTGGCAGGCTTTAAACGATGCCAACTGGATGGTATATGCTGGAATGGCCTATGATCTTATTTACAATGCACTGAGTTTGGATGAACGAAAAAAAATTGAAGAAGGTGCTTTTAAACCTGAGGTAGATTATTTTACCAAAGATTTAAAAGAATGGTTCGACCGTTTGCACAACCATAGTGTATGGGCATGTGCAGGGGTTGGCATCATTGGTATTGCCAGCAACAATAAAGATTATTTGGACATGGCTTTGTATGGCATTGATAAAAAAGGAAAGACTGGTTTTATTGCACAAATGGATAATCTTTTTTCGCCTGATGGTTATTATACCGAAGGGCCTTATTATGTGCGTTATGCCATTTTACCCTATATGTTATTTGCCAACGCAATAAATAATACCAATCCATCTCTAAAAATATTTGACCATAGAAATAAAATTCTTCAAAAAGCCCTGATGACCTGCTTGCAGCAAACAAATACGAACGGGGTATTTTTTCCAATGAACGATGCAATCAAGGAAAAGAACTATACGACCAATGAAATTGTAACCGCTATTAATATTGCCTGGAAAGTATATGGTAGTGATCCGGGTTTGCTAAGGGTTGCTAAAACGCAAAACAGGGTTATGCTCAATCAAGGGGGAGCTGCCATTGCCGCCGCCATAAAAAACAATAAAAATATCATCCCTTTTTATCCATATAAAACCATCGAAAGTACAGATGGTGTTAGGGGAGATGAAGGAGGTATAAGTGTGTTAAGAAATGGAGGTGACAATAATCTAACAAGTTTGATTTTTAAATATGCCTCACAGGGTTTGGGCCATGGTCATTTTGACCGTTTAAACATCAACCTCTTTGACAAGGGGAATGAAATTTTGCAGGATTACGGCTCAGCACGTTTTATTGGAATTGAGCAAAAATACGGGGGCCGTTACTTGCCTGAAAATACAGCCTATGCTGCTCAAACAATCGCACACAATACAATTGTAGCGGACGAAACCAGTCATTTTAATGGCAATAGTGATTTGGGCGAAAAGTCCCATGCCCAAAAATTATTTTCTTCTGTAAATAATCCGGCATCACTGGTTGTATCTGCAAAGGAAGAAAATGCCTATAAAAATATAAACCTTCAACGTACTTTATACATGCTTGAATTGCCTGAAGGGAAAAAAATAATGGTTGATATTTTTAATGCAACATCAGCCGATGAACATCAGTACGATCTGCCTTTTCAATATAGCGGTCAATTTATTAATACCTCTTTTAAGTATACAGCCAATAACAAAAAACTTGAAACACTCGGTACAAATAACGGATACCAATTTATTTGGAAAGAAGCGGAAGCATCGGTAGCAGACACAACGATTCAATTTACATTTTTAAACAATCAAACTTATTACACCGTTTCTTCTTTGATAGAAGGTGCTGCACAAGTTTTCTTTACCCGTTCCGGAGCAAATGATCCCCATTTTAATATAAGGAGAGAGCCTTCTTTTATCATCAGAAAAAAAGGGAGCAATCAATCCTTTATCAATGTGATAGAGATTCATGGAAAGTATGATGCAATCAATGAGTTTTCAACAAATGCTTATGCATCGGTTCAGCAAATAAAATTATTGCAAAATGATAAAGACTTCACGATTGCAGAAATTACCATTGGCGGAAAAAAAATAAAGATTGCCCAGTGTAACAACAATTTTGAAAAAACTAAAAAACATTCAATAATGGTTGAAAAGGAAACCATTGAATGGGTAGGCCCGTATTCCCTTTTATATAATGGGAATCAATTTAAATAAATAAAAAATAAATTGATCAATAAAAATAAAGTATATGAATACAAATGAATTGGTAAGTGGTTTTAAGAGGAACGATGATATCGCCTGGGAGCAGATGGATACAGGCGTTAAAAGAAAAATTATGGCTTACGACGATAGCCTGATGATGGTAAAGGTAGAATTTGAAACTGGCGGTATTGGAACTGTTCATCAACATTATCATACACAAATAACACATGTTGAAAGTGGTGTTTTTGAAGTAGAGATTGATGGTGAAAAGCAAGTGCTTAAAAGTGGAGATGGTTTTCACATCCCCCCAAATGTATGGCACGGAGCTGTATGTCTTGAAGCGGGCGTTTTGATTGATGTGTTTAGCCCCATGAGAGAAGATTTTATTAAAAGCTAAAAAATAGGGAAATAAAATACAATAACAATTTTAAATAAAAACTGCTATTATGAAACAATTTCGATTCTTGTCATTAATCCTTCCGCTGTTGATTCTCGCAGCTTCTGCATCTGCGCAGAAAAAAGATATTACAGGTAAGGTCGTAGACCTTGCAACAGGCAACCCGCTTGCGGGTGTTTCCATTATTGCCGGTCAGGATAAGGGCGGTACTGCCACCAGGCAGGATGGAACTTATGCCTTAACTGTAGGGCAAAATATTAAATCATTAACTTTTTCCTTTGTGGGATTTTCTTCACAAACCATTGCGCTTGATGGAAAAGCTACTTTGAATGTTTTTATGGTTTCTGAAATTACTACTCAAAATGAAGTAGTAGTAATTGGTTATGGTACCCAGAAAAGATCTAATATTTCTGGAGCTGTTTCTAAGTATAAAAACGAACGAATGGCAGAGGCGCCTGTTTCCAGATTGGACCAGGCCCTGCAAGGTAAAATTGCCGGGGTACAAATTCAAAATATTACCTCAGAGGCTGGGGGAGATCCAAAAATAACAATCAGAGGGGTTGGTTCTATTAATGCGGGAGCTTCTCCGTTAATTGTTGTTGATGGTCAGATTACACCCGATGGATTGTCTTTTATTAATCCGGGAGATGTAGAATCAATTGAGGTTTTAAAAGATGCTGCATCCGCTGCGATATACGGTTCAAGAGGTTCTGGTGGTGTTATTATGGTTACAACTAAAAAGGGGGTAGCAGAAAAACCGAAGTACAATTTTAGATATTCAATAGGCCAGAAAAGTGCGTATAAACTTTATGATATACAAACTACATCCGAGTATGTACAAATGTTATTTGATGAAAAGGCTAAAAGAGCTTTGGATCCTACCGTAAATCAGGCTACGAATAATGTTACGGATGGTGACAAAGCATCTTATATCATAGAAAATCAATTGTTGGGCGGACAGGCTACTGATTGGCAAAAGCAATCTATGAGAACGGGGCTTTTTCAAAATGTTGATTTAAGTGTTTCTGGAGGCAGCAAAACTGCGAAATATTATATCTCTGCAGGATACCAAGGGGATGAAGGGATGATGTATAAGAGTAGTTTTAATAAATATAATCTAAGGGCTAAAACAGATATTGAAATCAGTAAAAATGTAAAACTGACAGTCAATCTTAATCCTTCTTACTCTAATAGACAAGCACCTTCTCAAAACTTTACCAATTTTTGGAGAATGCCGGCCTGGTTGCCTGTATATCATACCGAAGCTTCAGCAGCATTGGTTAGAACTGCAGGGTTTTATCCAACTATCAAAGCTGGTGATTATGCACACCAAAGACATTTTGCTAACATAAATTATACAGGCACCCTGCCTGATGGAACAACTTTTACAGGAGTAGCGTCAGCAGGTGGTTCTGCTCAACAAAATCCTAAGTCTGATGTTGACAGGTCTGATGTTAATTCAAATGAATACAGGTTAATGTCGTCAGCAGAATTAAATATTAAATTAGCGCCAGGGCTAAATTTTAAATCATTAGCCAGCTCTTATTTGAACTATAGCAAAGGGCTCAATTTTACAGAAAGAAATTATAATGCTGATGGTACCGTAAACTCAGGCACATTTACCAATAACTCTAATATTAATTTATTGTCTGAAAATACTTTGAACTATGCTAAAAGCTTTAAAGACCATGATTTTACTGTATTGGTAGGTGCTACAACAGAAAGGACAACCGTCAATAGAGATCAAACAACGGGTATTGATTTTCCGAGCGATGATATCAGAACATTGTCAAGTGCGGCTCAAATTGATAAACCCAGAACACTTGGTACAAAAGCAGAAATTGGTCTTAATTCTTATTTAGGTCGTTTAACTTATGCTTACAATAACAAATATTTATTTTCTACAAGTTTAAGAAAGGATGGTAGTTCTTATTTTGCCCCGGGTAATAAATGGGGTACTTTTCCTGCAGTATCTGCAGGTTGGGTAGCAAGCAAAGAAGAATTTCTTAAAAATGTAAAATGGCTGAGTAATCTGAAATTGAGAGGAAGTTATGGTGCCACCGGTAACAATAGAATTGTTGAAAATGCATGGATAGATTTATTATATGGTGCTAACTATCCATTGGGAACTGCTACAGGTAGCAGCAACCCGGGTTTAATATCTTCTACTTCTATAATTGCCAATCCCGATATAACATGGGAAAGAACATTTCAGAAAAACTTTGGTCTTGATTTATCCCTGTTCAAAAATAAAATCGGTATTACACTTGATGTATACAAATCTAAAACCGAAAAATTACTGTTGCTACAATCGGTACAGGCATTTACAGGGGTTTCTCAATACTGGAACAATTTAGGAAGTTTAGAAAATAAAGGCTTTGAGTTAGATGTAACAACTACCAATGTTAAAACAAAGAATTTTACTTGGTCAACTACAGCCAATCTTTCTCAAAACAAAAACAAAATCATTGAATTAGGAACAGAAGCCTATTTACTCAATCAAGGAGAACGTGCAGAGGTATATAAGAGTCAGGTAGGAAGGCCATTGGTAGAGTTTTTTGGTTTTAAAACAGATGGTGTTTGGTTATCTCAGGCAGATATTGATGCTGCAAAAGCAAAAGGTTTAATTGCCAGCGCCAATTTGGGAACCACCGTATTTACGCCTGGTGGATTGAAATTGGTTGACACAAACGGTGACAACATCATTGATAACAATGACAGAGTTGTACTTGGAAATCCAAATCCGGATTTTTTATGGGGTATAACAAATAATGTAAAGTACAAAGGTTTTGAATTAAGCTTTTTCTTACAAGGTAGCCATGGCGGCCAATTGATCAATGGTGATCCCAACTACAATGAATCAGGAAGAACAATTAAAACCTATAATTCCGACAGATGGGTAAGTGCAATGTTCCCGGGCGATGGTAAAACACCCGTTTCCAGAGGTACGGGTTTTCAATGGATGATAACTGATTATGTGATTGAAGATGCATCCTACTGGTCACTAAGGGAAGTGAATATAAGTTATGCTTTGAAAGAAGAATGGTTAAAAAGAATCAGATTGAATGGCTTGAGACTATATGTATCAGCACAAAATATGTATTTCCACATGGCTCCTAATTATAGAGGACTTAATCCAGAAGGAAGGTTCCAAAATGGACCTTACAGTTCTGCATTAATTGATGGGTATCAACGGGGAGCTTTCCCAATACCGAAAACATTTTTGGTTGGTATAAATATTAATTTCTAAACAATCAATGATTAAATTATTTAAGATGAAAAATATATTAAAACTACTTTTTGCAAGCACATTAATATTTACTTCTTGCAAAAAAAATATAGACAGATTACCAATCAACAATGTAACGGTGGAGGCTTATTATAAAACGACTGCGGATGTGCAGATAGCACTCAATGGTTGTTATGCTGGATTAAGACCCACGTTAGTGGACGAGTGGAAAATGACGGATCTTAGAAGCGATAATTCAATTATGGGTAGTGCGGGTAGCAAATCTGTTCCCAATCGGGAGCTGAGCGATTTAGATCTGCTTATTCCCAGTACGTCTTTAGCATCAATCTTCAGTTTTTGGTCTACTAATTATTCCAATATTAGGAATATCAATACCATTTTAGATGCTTTGGCACTTAACTACGATGAAGCAGCAGGCACACTTAAGGTGGGTACAACAACGGTTACCATTACAGATGCTGAATACAAAGAGCTGGCTGCTCAGGCTACTTTTTTAAGAGCCTATCATTATTTTAATTTAGTAAGACTTTATGGAGGGGTATTTTTAATTCATAAACCTTTTAAAGGAGCAGAGGCACTTGCTGCGGTTAATATTAACAGGTCTTCTGTTGAGGATATTTATAAATTAATCATTGCTGATTTACAATACGCTGCTAACAATGGATCGTCATTGAACTATGCTGCTTTTGCTGCGGCTAATGCGGGCAACAATCTAGGTAAAGTAAATGCCTGGACTGCAAAAACATTGTTAGCCAAAGTATACCTTACATTAAACCGTAAATCAGATGCTATTCCTTTATTAACAGATGTAATGACTAATAGCGGTTACGGACTTTTAACTGCAGGATTAACGCCGTATGCAGATATCTTTTCTGTGAGCAATGAAATGAATAAAGAAATCATGTTTGCTGTTCGTTATAAAGCGGGTGGTATTGGCTTGGGATCTCCATGGCCAAATTCATTTGCACCAGAATTAAGTGGAACGGCTGTAGTGAATGGGGATGGTAATGGCTGGAATAATGGAGCTTATGAAATGGAGAACCAGTATTCAATAGCAGATACCAGAAAAGCAGTAAATATTGCCGTATGGCCAACTCCTACCACAGCTGTTACCAGCACCAGTAGAAGAATTTATCCAAAAAAACATATTACCCAAGTAACCTTGGTAAATGATGGAGAAAACGATTGGGTTATAATGAGGTACGCCGATGTTTTATTGATGCTTGCGGAAGCGCAGGGTAATACGGTAGCCAGCCTTGCATTAATAAATCAAACTAGGGCAAGAGCAGGTTTGGGAGCAACTCCTTTAACAGCACTTACAGTGCCTACAGATCAACGTTTTGCAGATTCATTGTCGAAGGAAAGAAAATTGGAATTCGCATTTGAAAACCATCGTTGGTATGATATGATAAGATATAAAACAACAATGCCAACGATTTCAGAAGATGCGGTAGCAAGGTTAAAATCACATTTTGCATTTATGTACACAAATCATTATGGCAAATACCCTTCTCCTCGTCCTACACTGGCTGAGATACAGGCATATGTTAATACTGATAAATTGTTGTTACCAATTCCACAACGTGAAATCGATAACAATACACATTTAGTTATTCCGCAAAATCCAGGTTACTAATGATAAAGAAACTAGTATTACTCCTACTGATTTTTATATTGCCCGTTTGTTTGTTGGCACAATCAACAAAGGATACTACGTATAAACCGGTAGATTATCCTTCGGGCTATACAGCACAATTGGATGTGGTATACACAAAAGTTAATGGCTGGGAAGGTAGAGTAGATATTTACCTTCCTCCCAATACTAATAAACCAACCCCTGTTGTAATTAACATACACGGTGGTGGATGGAACCATGGTAAAAAAGAAGAACAGGGAGGATTTAGTACTTTTTTTAAAGCAGGTTTTGCTGTTGCAAATATTGAATACCGGCTTACCGGACAAGCAACTGCGCCTGCAGCTGTAGAAGATACCAGATGTGCGTTGATTTATTTAATTAAAAATTCGAAAGCATTAAATATTAATGTTAATAAAATAATAATCATGGGCGGAAGCGCCGGAGGTCATTTGGCATTGATGGGTGGTTTATTGGGTAATAACCATTTGTTTGATACAAACTGTACCGGCGTAGAAAATATTAAAGTAGCCGCCATTATCGATAAGTATGGTATTACGGATGTTTGGGATTGGGCTTACGGAAAAGACCTGACCAGTAAATCGGCAACCAATTGGCTGGGAAATAAAGCAAAGGATTCAAGTTTTGCAAAATCTGTTTCTCCTATTCATTATGTCACAAAAAATAGCCCACCAGTTTTTATTGTTCATGGAGATGCAGATCCCACAGTACCATACCAACAGTCGGTTGCCTTGTTTAAAAAGTTACAGGACCTCGGAGTGAAATCTGAATTTATAACGGTGCCCGGTGGCTTGCATGGAAAATTTGACAAAGAAAAAAACAGCGAATTGAATAAGGCTATGATCAATTTTATACTTAGTCTGGATAGTTTTAAATAACATGAAAAGATATTTTATTGGTAAAATTTTATGGGGGCTTTTTATTTGCCTATTGTTATCTGGCTCATCGTATGCAGTCAATTATACGGTATCTACAAAAGCTACATTGGAAAGCAGAATGAATGCTGCAAGACAGGGAGATACCGTTATTGTGGCCGATGGAACTTACAACTGGGGGCAAATAAATTTTACCAATACCAATAATGGTCCCACTTCTAATTGGATCGTTTTAAAAGCCCAGACTTTTAATAACGTAATTTTTACGGGCAATACCTATTTACAATTTGCAGGAACACGTATTCTTGTTACCGGTTTTCGATTTGCCAGTGGAAGTGTGGGGTCAACATCTGTAATACAATTTAGAAACTCCTCTAATGTTGCAGCAAATTATTGTAGGGTAAATAATATTACCATCGATAATTACAACAGCGATTCCAGTGCCAATGCAGACCCTGCAAACCCCGGTATTGGGATCGATAATAAATGGGTTTCCCTTTATGGTACCAACAATCGTTTAGACCATTGCACGTTTATCAATAAATCCAATGCTGGCGCAACAGTGGTTGTTTGGTACGATGGAATAAATGGTGTTTACCCGGGTCAATCTACCTCTACCTATCATAGGATAGATTCAAACTATTTTAATGGAAGAAGTTATTTAGCAGGAAATGGAGGGGAGTCCATCCGAGTAGGTACTGGCGCTGTTTCTCGAAGTTTTGGTTATAATATCGTAGAATATAATTTGTTTGAAAATATGATTCAAACAGAGCCTGAAATTATTTCAAATAAAACATGTTTTAACACTTATCGATACAATACATTTAAAAATTGCAGGGGAGGTCTTACTTTAAGGACTGCTCGCTATTGTACTGTATACGGCAATTTTTTTATTGTAGACAATCCTGCAGTTATCAATTCCTACGGCATCAGGATAATTGATAAGGGGCATAGGGTTTTTAACAATTATATTGAAGGCGTAAATGGGAATACAGGAAGTTTAACATCTTTGCGTTGTCCTATTATTTTATACAATGGCCAGTATCCTACAAACGATACGTTAAACCCCGTAAATAGCGGAGGCTATTGGTCTGCAGATAGTACAGTAGTGGCTTTTAATACCATTGTGAATTGTAAAGGCGGAGCAGGTATTACCATTGCACATACAGATAATAACACATTGCCCTTTCAACCACTTGGAATTATAATTGCCAACAATCTGATAAAAATGGCCAATGGGCAAGCGGCATATAAAGATCCCCTAAGTACAACAGCCACTTATTTTGCCGAAGGGAACAAGTATGATGCACCTGCCGGATTGGGCAATATCGCAGCAACTGGTTTTACTGCAGCAACCCTGAGTTTTCAAGCCAGGCAAAACGGCCTATTAACAGCACCGTCTTTAGTACAGGATGCAGCTGTTAATACGAATAATTATGCAGTGATGTTGAGTGCCACAGATGCACAAGGCCAAACCAGGACTGGCGTTTATGATATTGGTGCAGATGAGATCAATGCTACTGGTGCTGTATTGTCCTATCCTTTAGATGCAACCCTTGTAGGCGCAGGAACCCCACCATATATAATCTTGCCGCTGCATTTAATCAATTTTAATGTTTCTTATCTACACAATGAAACCCTGCTGCAATGGAAAGTAGAAAATGAAATAAATTTTAAACAATATGAATTAGAATACAGTGTTGATGGAATAAATTTTAAAACCATTGCTATCATTGAAGCAAAAAATAAAGCAGCATACGACCATAAATACCTACACACAATTGTTCAAAACGAATACTATCGAATTAAGTTGATTGATAAGGACGGTAGCTATGCTTACTCCAAAATTGTTTCATTAAATAGCAGTAGAAAATTATCAATAAGCGTTTATCCAAACCCTGCAAAAGAATTTATCATGGTTGACATAAACGGAATGATACCCGAGGAAACAGCTATTATTTTATACAATGCTCTTGGGCAAGCAGTAAGAAAAATACCGGCTGCAAAAAATGCTAATAAGATAGCAATACAACATTTATCAAAAGGCTTATACCATTTGCAAATAACACAAAAAAACAGAGAGACAGGTTTCTATCCTTTTATAATTCAATAATTAGAAGGAAACCGATTGATTGACTAAAAATTACTTAACATGAAAAAATTATTTAGCTTAAGAAGCATTTTAATCTTATTTCTATTTGTAGTTCCTTTAGTGGGAGTTGCTCAAGTAGCAACCACAGGGGATTATAGATCCCTTGCGTCTGGTAATTGGAACGATGCTGCCAGTTGGCAGGTTAGAGATGCAGGAGGTAATTGGACAACAGCCAGTACATTACCAACAGCGGCTAATAATGTATACATCCAAAATGGGCATACCATTACATTGGATGCAACCGTATTGCCGGATGATGGAGTTTCACTTGACTTGCATATTGATATATTGGGAACACTGGCAATTGCCGGAGCAAACAATGTAAAAGTATCAGGAAAAATAAGATGCTTCACTGCTGCTGCAGCTGAAACATCCGGAGCTGATGGGGTTTATCCCGGAACAAGTAGTACAGCTACGGCGGCTACAATGATAACCACAACATCTACAGGTGTGTTAAAATTTGTGGGAGGTACCAGAACAATTACCACTGCACTCGAATGGAATTCATCAGGCACCAATAATGCAGCAGAATTTGCTTTAGATGCTGGAGCAATCGGCACATTGGCTGTAGGCTGCAAATTCAAAAACATTGTATTTTCTGGCGGTACAGTAACAACTACTTCTTTTATATCTGCTGCATCTGGCGACCTTACTATTAAAAACGGAGCAAGGGTTATTTCTTCAAGAAATGGAACAACTAATCCTGTTTTCGCAAATAGCAGCACCGTTAAATGCGGAATTGTTACCATTGAAGCAGGTGGTATATTGGAATTAACAGGTACAACACCTTCCATTGATTGTACAACCTTTGCAAATAATGGCACCGTAGTTTATTCTAAAGCAGGTTCCCAAACCTTGCTTCAAAGAAGTGGAGGAGATGCTACATCAACAGCCGATTTTGGAACTTATAGTACCTTGGTGTTGGCAATTTCAAATACCAAAACACCTTCTTCTGCTGTTACGGTTAGCAATCTTTTACAATTTACGGGGTCTGCTACAATTGGCGCAACAGCATTACTTCCTTTAACAATGCTGAATGGCTCTACAGTGGAAAGGTCTGTTGTTTCTGGAACATCTGTTCCTAGTGCAGCAGGAGCTGTCTTTTATGGTACAACTGCAACAGACTTTGTAAATGTGACCATCGGTTCTTCAATAGTAAGCAGTAATGAATTGCAATCTGCACCTACACCCGGAAAAGTTGGGACACTAACGATTAATGCTGGCGTAGTATACCAAATTGCTGGTTCAAGAACCGTTAATAATATTGTTAACAATGGACAAATTTCGATGACGCCTAACACCTCCATGACCACTACCGTTACGGGTACCATTTCAGGCCTTGGTATTTTTTCAACTAAAATGAGTACGACTCCAGCAACTCCTTCAACTGTGCATTTTGCGGCATCATTTGCTTTTACCGGACCTGGTCCAGTAGGTACACTTTATATGAAACAGGTAGCAGACTCCAATCACTTAAGAAACTTAACAGTTAACAGTGCGGGTGGTTTAATTCTTGGCAATCCTGTAATAGTAGATACAACTTTAACATTAACTGCAGGAACAGTCACCAATGCTAGTAATTTAACCCTGGGCTCGAATATAAAAATTAATCGGGCAGCAGGCTCCTTGAGTGCAGCGCCAATATTTGGTTCCAGTATTTCTAGTTTAGTGTACAATGATGTGGTACCTACAACTACAGGTTTTGAAATGCCAAGTTCTGCATCAGTACTAAAATCACTTAGCATCAATAATGCAGCAGGGGTTACCTTAAATAGTTCTCCTGTAATAAACGATACTTTAAAATTATTACTGGGAAACTTAACCATCCCGGCAACACAAACTTTAAGAATTGCTTCAGGACTGGATATACAAGGGGCTCCATTTAGTAACACAAAATATATTATTACGGATAAATCTGGTAGCAATATTGGAAAATTGCGAGTGGATAATATCAGTACAGCCAAATATTTACCAATAGGTACGGCTGCTTATTTTCTGCCGGTAACACTTACCCCTTCATCCCCAATGGATTTTGAAACAAGTGTTTTTTCGGGAGCTACTGATAATGGTTTGCTAACGGGTGCTGCATTAACTACAGTACAAAAAGATAGAATAGTAGATGCCGTTTGGACACTCAACAGAATTGCCGGAACCGGCACCTGTGATGTTCAAACAAGCTGGGATCCAGCATTAGAAGGACCGGCATTTAGTGCGTTTAGTAATACAAGTATAGGAATGGCCAGACATAATGGAACAGGATGGGATTTGTTTATAGGGTCAGGGGATAATACGACAAATACTGCTACCGCTTCGTTTGCAGATTTTTCTCCATTCCTTGTAGGTGAATTAGCCACTGTTTTACCGGTTACCCTTAAAAGTGTAAACGCTACTATAAAAGCTGCGGGCATTGAAATAAACTGGAAAGTAGAAAATGAAATTTCTATTGCTTCTTATGAAATAGAAAGAAGTAAAAACGGATACGATTTCACCGGTATCGGTTTTGTTGATGCTGCAAACAGAAATAGTTACAGTTATACAGATGCTACGGTTTTAGCAGGCGTGTTTTACTATCGTATCAAAATTATTAGTACAAACGGAAGCTTTAAATACAGTACCATCGTTAATGTAAAACAAAGCAATAATGCCGAAATAAACATTTATCCAAACCCGGTAGCAAACAGCATTTTTATAAATGGGTTAAAAAAGAATGCTACTATAAATATTGTAAACACCGTTGGGCAAATTGTTTTAAAACAAAACGCCAGTTCAAATACAGTAAGTTTAGATGTGTCTAGATTTAAAGCCGGTGTATATACTATTCAAATTGTAATGGAAGACGAAAAATTATCAAGTAAAATATTAATAAAAAAATAATTAAAATCAGTTAGGGGTAACTAAACAAGGCAGTTAGATATTTTTATCTGATTGCCTTGTTTTAAATAAGGATTTTTAAAAACAACATCAGGTGCGTACAATTAGAAATTCGATCCTTTTATTGGGTTTCATTTTTTCTTTTAATAATGCTTTTAGTGGCAATCCAATAAGGACTAAATTAAAAAAACTTTTAGGGAAAGATATTCTAATAAAAGCCAACGAATATTTGAAATTAGAACCTGTTACCATTACGGCATCATTTAGCAATAGGTCTGCAGGAAATAAACATGATTTTTTTTCGGAAGGAGATTATTGGTGGCCAAACCCCGAAAATCTAACTGGGCCTTATATACAGAAAGATGGGTTAACAAACCCCGATAATTTTGTTGCACATAGAAAAGCAATGATTAGGTTTAGTCAGATTGTGGGTACTTTAACATCGGCTTATTTAATTACAAAAGAGGAAAAGTATGTTGACCATGCTTTTAAACACTTAAGTGCATGGTTTATAGATACGGCTACTTGTATGAATCCATCTTTGTTGTATGCACAAGCAATAAAGGGTAAGGTAACAGGCAGAAGTATTGGTATTATTGATATGATACAAATGATAGAAGTTGCCCAGTCGGTATCTGTATTACAACATTTCAAACCTGAAAAAAAAGCAGCAGTACAGAAAATAAAAAAATGGTTTGAAAACTATTTACAATGGGTCACCACACATCCCTACGGTATTGAAGAAAAAGAAGCAAAAAACAATCATGGTACTTGTTGGGTAATGCAGGTAGCAGTATTTGCAAAACTCGTAAACAACCAACAATTACTCGACGAATGTAAAACTCGTTTTACTACGATTTTATTGCCTGGCCAACTGGATAAGGAGGGTGCTTTTCCCCTGGAATTAAAACGGACAAAACCCTATGGATATTCTTTGTTTAATCTGGATGCAATGACTACTATTTGTTTTGTATTGTCAACAAAAAAAAATAACCTCTGGGATATAACTTATAGTGACAATCGAAGTCTTAAAGAGGCAATAGAATTTATGGTTCCTTTTGTTGCAAAAAAAGAAACATGGAAATACCCGAAGGATGTTATGTATTGGGACGAATGGCCCGTGGCACAACCTTTTTTACTTTTTAGCAGTAACGGCTATCACAATAAAAAATGGTTTGACTTATGGAAAAAGCTGGAACATTTTCCTACAAATGAAGAAGTGATTAGAAACCTGCCGGTTAGAAACCCTTTGATTTGGTTTGCAGGATAGGGGAATAGGAATAAATAAAAATTTGTTTTAAAAGAATACATCGTTTAGTTTAAAAATAAATATAGGAATAAATGAAAAAAATAGTATCCCTGCTTTGTGTTTTATTGTTTGTAAATGCAGCAAAAATTGTTGCGCAAAAATCACCAAAGCCCAATATTCTCTTTATTGCGGTGGATGACTTTAAACCTGAAATTGGGGCTTATGGCAATACCCTCATAAAAACCCCTAATATCGACAGGCTGGCTAAAATGGGTACGGTGTTTTTGAACAACTATTGCCAACAGGCAGTATGCGGTCCAACCCGTGCAAGTTTGATGACTGGTATGAGACCGGATATTACTAAAATATGGGATTTAAAAACACAAATGCGTGATATAAATCCGGATATTGTAACCTTACCACAATATTTAATCACGCAGGGTTATACAACTTCTGGTATTGGTAAAATTTATCACCCCAGCAGTGCGCTAAAAAAAGTAGATCCTGTATCCTGGAGTATTCCGTATTTAGAATTAAAAGAAACGGATTATGCCAACGGATTAGGATTTCCTGCAAATGCACAATATCAAAAAACCGAAACAAAAATTTTGTTTCCTCCCAAGGAAAAAGGTAAAGGAAAAGAAAAAAAAGATGATGGAGATGATGAAACCCCGGCAAGCACCAAAGGTCCTTCATCAGAATGTATAGATGTGCCGGATAATGCATACAATGACGGTGTCTACGCTTTAAAAGCAAAAGAACAAATTACGGCATTAACCAAAGCTGGTCAACCATTTTTTATGGCGGTAGGTTTTCATAAACCACACCTTCCTTTTGTAGCGCCTAAAAAATATTGGGATTTATATAAAAGAGAAGATATGCCATTGGCTACTTTTCAGGAACATGCAAAAGATGGGCCATTGATTGGGTACCATAAATCCGGTGAGCTAAGAAACTATACGGATATTCCCCCATATGCAACCTTGCCTGGAGAAGATTTGCGGATAGGTTTGAAAACGGATAAACAAAAAGAATTAATTCATGGTTATTACGCTGCAGTATCATACATGGATGCGCAGGTAGGGATTTTATTAAATACGCTGGATTCTTTAGGTACTTTAAACAGCACTATCATCGTTTTATGGGGCGATCATGGATGGCATTTAGGCGACCATGACCTTTGGGAAAAACATACCAATTTTGAACAGGCTACACGCTCCCCATTAATGATAGCAGCACCGGGCTTTAAATCAGGAAAAACTTCCTCACAATCAGAACACCTCGATATTTTTCCAACGATTTGTAACCTGGCTGGGGTGCCAATACCCAAACAATTACAGGGCAAAAGTTTAAAACCCCTTATGCTCAACAATAAGACAACGGTAAAAGATTTTTCTGTTAGCCAGTATCCAAGAAAATTACAAAAAGAAGAAGTAAAAAAGATGGGGTATGATGATAATAAAATAATGGGCTACAGTATCCGTACCAATAAATACCGCTATACCATCTGGATGAGCAGTTTTACCAGTGATCAACCTTTTACTGCAAATAAAATATATGCAAGTGAAATGTATGATTATGTAAAAGATCCGTTAGAAAAAATAAATGTGGTCAATAATAAAAAATACGCCGCCGCTTCTAAAGAAATGTATAATAAAATGATCCTGTTTTTTAAATCTCAAGAAAAAAAATAATTGATAATAATGTAATAGTTTTTTAACCATGCGCACAAAAGTTTTTAACCCAAATAAAATTGCAATAACAGTTGGCATCTTTATGCTGCTGTTCCAGTTTTCGATGGGCCAAACTTCTACTTTGGTAAATGTAGGTGCAACTGGACATTTGTCCTACACATCAGACATTAAAGGAAATAAAATTCCTGATTACAGTGGGGTGGGATATATGAACAGTGAACTTCCTGTCCCAACGGTAGCGGTTGTAAAAATCGTATATCCCGAAGCAGGTGATAACTTAGTCAATATACAAAATGCCATCGACGAAGTAGCAGCCTTGCCTTTAGATGCAAATGGTTTTAGGGGTACAATACTTTTTAAAAGTGGTACTTATAATATTAGCAATAGCATCACCGTTAATGCAAGTGGTATTGTTTTAAGGGGAGAGGGGGAGAGTGCTGCAGGCACCCATTTTATAGCTACAAAACCTGCACAACATACCTTGATAAAATTTTTAGGTGCAGCAGGCACCACTAATATTTCGGCTACAAAAAAAGCAATTACAGACGCTTATGTACCGGTAGGTGCAAAGCAGGTAACGGTAGAGTCGGGCCATAGTTTTATAGTAGGCGATCCTGTTTTTATTCACCGCATACCAAATGCAGCCTGGATAAGTTTGTTGGGGATGGATTTGCTTACAACCATTGATCCGCTTGCTACCAATTGGACTGCTTCAGCTTATGATCTTTATTACCAAAGAAAAGTAATGGCAGTAAATGGCAATATTATTTCTTTGGATGCACCCAATATGGATATTATTGATCCCTTGTATGCAACTGCGGAATTATCAAAATACAGCTCTGCAAGAATAGAAAAATGCGGTATCGAAAATATGAGAATTTCATCGCTCTTTGCTTCTGCAACAGATGAGAATCATGGATGGGAAGCCATCTCTTTCGACAATATCATCAACGGATGGGCAACCAATATTGAAGCTTATTATTTTGGTTATTCAGCAGTACATATTTTAGCCGGAGCAGCATGGATAACCGTGGATAATTGTAAAATGTTAGATGCTAAATCCACCATAGATGGAAGCAGACGTTATTCTTTTAATGTAGATGGTCAACGCAATTTGGTAAAAAATTGTACCACAAGAGATGGCAGGCACGATTATGTAAATGGCAGTCGTGCTTGTGGCCCAAATGTTTTTTACAATTGTACAGCTACTTTACAAAACAATGATATTGGTCCACACCATCGTTGGTCTACAGGCATCTTATTCGACAATATTATAGGTAATGGTCGCATTGATGTACAAAACCGTTCTGTATCGGGTTCTGGCCATGGTTGGTCTGGCGCACAAATTATGTTTTGGAATTGTACTGCTGCAAGAATGGTTGTACAGGATCCACCGGGTGACCATATTAATTGGGCAATTGGATGCATCTGTCCCGATATAACAAATATAGGTGATTGGGTTACAGAACCACGGGGTTTTGTAGAATCTCAGGGTACAAAAATTACCGCTATACCAAGTTTGTTTTTGGCGCAGTTAAATGATCGTTTAGCAGGCGTATTACCGGTACAATTGTTTAATTTTAATGCAGCCATTAGCTCGCAAGCAGTTGTATTAAGTTGGTCAACAGCTGCTGAACTGAACAATGATTATTTTACTGTTGAATACGCTAAAGATGCTGTCAATTTTACCGGCATTGGAAAAATAAATTCAACCGGAAATTCGAATAGCATTTCCAATTATACATTTGAACACAAGACACCCATTACCGGAGCGAATTATTACCGGTTAAAACAAGTGGCAGTTGATGGTAGTTTTTCTTACAGTGATATAAAAAAAATCAGCTTCAAAAGAACAAACCAGTTAATTAAGAATAATGTTGTAAAAGACATGTTATTCATTGAAGTTAAAACGCCTGAAGCTATTAATATATTTAACGAAGCGGGTTCAAAAATGCTGAGTATTAGGGTACAGCAACAAGAAAAAATTAATGTCAGTCATTACAAAACCGGCATGTATTTTATAAAATCTAACTTGAGAGATACCGAAGTGTTTTTTAAACAGTAAATCGAATCTTCTTTAAAATAAAAACAGTTAATAAAAATGAAAATTTACTCATGTCTACTAATCGTATTCGCTTCCTTATTTTCTAATAGTGTATTGGCTCAACAGAAAGCAAAACCGAATGTTCTATTTATTGCTATTGATGACCTAAAACCAATACTGGGCTGTTATGGTGATAATTTAATTAAAACACCCAATATTGATCGCCTTGCAAAAATGGGGACTGTTTTTATGAGTAATTATGTACAACAAGCGGTATGTGGTCCAACTCGTGCCAGTTTGATGACAGGTAGGAGACCTGATTATACCAAAGTGTGGGATTTGAAAACCAAAATGAGGGATGTTAATCCTGATATTTTAAGTTTACCTCAATATTTTATTACCCAAGGTTATACGACTCAAGGTCTTGGAAAAATATATGATGTACGATGTGTAGATAAAGAAATTGACAAGCCATCCTGGACTGTTCCTTATTATAAAACAGCTGTAAAATATTTTCCTGCTCAAATGGGGGAACCGGCTTTGGATAGATACCAATTGCCAGAAACAAAAGCGCTGATTGCAAAATACATTAAAGAGGCATTGGATAAGGGAAAAACACAAGCGGAAGCAAATGATTATGCACAAACAAAAATAAAACCTTCTGTAGAATGTGCAGACCTGCCAGACAATGCTTACATCGATGGAGCAAATATGCTGCAGGCAAAAGATATCTTGGTTCAATTAAGTAAAAGCAACAACCCTTTCTTTTTTGCAGTAGGTATCTCAAAACCGCATTTGCCTTTTATAGCACCCAAAAAATATTGGGATTTGTATAAAAGAGAAGATATGCCCTTGGCAAAATTTCAGGAGCAATCAAAAAATGCTGTTCAGGTAGCTTATCATAACGCAGGAGAGCTCAGAGGTTATTCCGATATCCCTCCGCTTACTTCATTTACCGATCAAAAACCTTTCGGATTAACATTGCCAGCTGATAAACAAAAAGAATTAATTCATGGTTATCATGCAGCAGTATCTTTTACGGATGCTAATGTGGGCAAATTATTAGACGCTTTAGATTCTCTGGGACTTACTAAAAATACAATCATTGTTCTTTGGGGAGATCATGGCTGGCATTTGGGTGATCATAACCTATGGTGTAAACATACCAATTTTGAAGAAGCCACCCGTGCTCCATTAATTATTGCAGCACCTGGTATAAAATCTTCCAAAACAAATTCTCAGTCCGAGCATATAGATATATTTCCAACGCTTTGTGAATTGGCAGGGCTAAGTATTCCTACATCATTAGATGGAAAAAGTTTAGTTCCATTAATGAAAAACCCAACTGCATCCGTAAAGGAATATTCTGTAAGCCAGTATCCAAGAAGCAATGCTACTGCCGAAAATGAAAGACTGGGTTATGCGAATGCCAATGCGATGGGGTATTCTATTAGAACGAAACAATACAGGTATACTATTTGGATGAACAATGGCTTTAGAAGCACACAACCATTTAACAAAGATTTGATTATTGGTATTGAATTATATGATTATAAAAAAGATCCTTTGGAAAAAGTTAATGTGGCAAAAGACAAAAAATATGCGGCAGTTTCAAAAGATATGAATAGCAAAATGATGGCGTTTTTAAAATCTCAAGTAAAATAAAAGGCTGTTACAATGAGTATTGATATAAAAAATTACGGAATGTTTTTATTAGTAGGGTTTGGCTTAACTACCAATGCCCAAAAAACAACCCTGCATTCAAAAGTTTCTTTAAAAGCAAAAGATACGGTAGTTACAAAGTCTTGTTGCACAGCTGCCATACCTGGCCGCTTTGGTACTCAGAAAACTACAACAACGGGTAAACAATCGATCAATGCTGCAACGAATCAGCATGAGGGTATGGTTTGGATTGAGGGAGGTACATTTAGTATGGGGGGCGATAACGAACAGGCCCGCAAAGATGAATACCCAAAACATTCGGTAAAAGTAAATGGCTTTTACATGGATATTACAGAAGTAACCAATGAGCAATTTGCTGTTTTTGTAAAAGCAACAGGTTATATAACTACCGCCGAGAAAGATGTTAAATGGGAAGAGCTGAAAAAACAATTGCCAGATGGAACGAAACAACCTGATGCAGAAATGTTAAAAGCAGCTTCACTTGTTTTTGTGCCCACAGAAAGCCCGGTTAACCTGCAAGATTACAGTCAGTGGTGGCAATGGAAACATGGAGCCAGCTGGCAACATCCAAAAGGCCCGGATAGTGATCTTGCCAATAAAGAAAAATTCCCGGTCGTACATATCAGTTGGGAAGATGCCAATGCTTATTGCAAATGGGCAGGCAAAAGATTGCCAACAGAAGCAGAATGGGAATTTGCCGCAAGAGGCGGTATGAAAAATAATATTTACGCATGGGGAAATATTCACGTTGATTCAGGGACTGCAAAATGTAACTACTGGCAGGGTAGTTTCCCCGATAAAAATGCAATGACTGATGGATTTTTTGGAGCATCTCCGGTAAAATCATTTGTTCCCAACGGATATGGTTTATATGATATGGCAGGTAACGTGTGGGAGTGGACTGCAGATTTATACAACAACAATTATTTTGACCAATTAGCAAAAGCTGGTATTGCCAACAATCCAAAAGGACCTTTGAAGAGTTACGATCCGGATGAACCGTTGGTTCCAAAAAGAGTAATGAGAGGAGGCTCGTTTTTATGCAGTGATGCTTATTGCAGCGGATACCGGGTATCCGCCAGAATGAAAACATCTGCAGACTCTGGGATGGAACATCTCGGTTTTAGGTGTGTGTCAAATAAATAAAAGGTTTTTAATGATTGATACAAATAGCATGCTGAAAAAAAACATACCAACCTTTTTATTACTAATCATCTGTACTGTCAATGGTTTGGGGCTGTATGCACAAACCGATACTGGTAAGATTGGTAAACTACTGTTTGCGGATGATTTTAAATTGGACAACAATAATTGGATAGCAGAATTTGAAAAGCCTGTTGGTTCTTCTATAAAAATAGGAGAAGGAAAATTAGACTTGAGTGCTGCAGTTGGTGCAACGGTTTGGTATAAAAATAAAATGTCGGGTAATATTATGATTACTTACACCGCAACAGTTGTTGATGCAGGTGGAATCAATGACCGTGTTTCTGACCTGAATACATTCTGGATGGCTACGAACCCCTTAAATGAAAATATATTTAATCAGAATGGAAAATTCTCTTCCTACGATAAACTTCACTTGTATTATGCAGGTATAGGAGGTCATGATAACAGCACTACCCGTTTTCGTAAATACGCTGCTGATCAGGGAAAAGAAATTTTAAAAGAGTATACCGATAAAGAACATCTTTTGTTGGGTAATAAAAAATACAGCATCACTATAAAACTATTTAACGGACTCGTTCAATATTATATCAATGATAATTTGTTTTGGGAATACAAAGATCTATCACCGTATCAGGAAGGATATTTCGGGTTTCGAACCACAACAAGTCATCAGGTGTACGAGGACTTTAAAGTGTTACAATTAAATTGATAGCAACAGCAATAATTATTTCATAAGTGAAAACTAAAATAGTAATATCATTATTCCTTCACTGTCTGTTTATGGCAGTAAGCATTCCTGCATCTGCTAAATGGTTGAACTATGAAGTAGTGCAAGAGACAAGGACTGATTCTATTGTTTTAGAAAATGATTTTGTAAGGGTAATAAAAAACGCAACAGTAAGAAGCGCTGCCGATGCCGGAATTTTTGGAAAGCGAATAATTGTAGCACTGTCAAAATTGAAATACAAAACTGGGAATAGAATAAGAACCATTAATAGAGGAGATATTTTTGTTCTCTTGCCAGCACAATCTATTCGTATTAAAAAAGGCGAATATTTTGAAGTAGCGTTTAAGAAAATACATCCCGAACCAAAGGGGCCGGAACAATGGTTGGAACCGCAAAAAAATACAATCGTGTACGAAGATGAC
>CANNJE010000028.1 GCA_947504605.1 Chitinophagaceae bacterium | reverse complement strand
TTTAAATCTTCAATATTGTTTTTTATATAACCATCAACGACCAAACATCTTATATTGGCCATACTACTCATTTCCTGAAAAAGTTTTGCAAATCCCAGAGGAGTGGCTTTTCGGTTTTTAATAACATCTTCAGGTAATGATTTTCGCTGGTCATTTGCCTTTATGGCTTTTCCGTCAAGGGATATGTAATTGGCTATCCAGAAAAAAATGGCTCTAGCTTTTTGTTCTTTATCTGCTAGCTTAAGCGTTAGTGCCGCAGTAATATTTGCTACATTCTGGCTGTCTAGAGGGCCGATTTTTAGCACAAACTCATCAACAGCTTTGTACTGAGTATTTTTTAATTGGGCAGTTAGGTTTATGGAAACGATTAGTATGAGACTAAATAATAAAATTTTTTTCATACAATAAAAATAGGGAACCTTTTCGTTAAAGGTTTCAAAATAAATACATTATAATTTGGGAGCAGAATAAACAATAAAATGTCAAATTCAGTTTTACAGGAAAATGTAATTTTAAATTGAATTAGGCAATGTTTTTGATGATTAAAATCATAATGATAAATTTCATTGGTCATTATTTACTATTAAAGTTCATATTATTTTTGTTTTAGTTGTCATGGTTCTTTTTTGATTTTTTTTACATTAAATAGCCATTAGAACGACTAACCCTTTTAAAATTTTAAATATTAGCAAAAACTACCCAAAACTCTTTTCTAAAAAGTGTTTGGAATTATTATTGTTTAATTTCTAAAATTTTAAAAATGAAAAAAATTTTTATTTTCGCCACTTTGGGCTTGGCAGCCATTATCTCTTCTTATTCTTTTAAATCAACTTTAAGTGACCCCAACCCCCCTACAAGTAACACAGGTGCCCCTACACAAAGTAGGACTTGCGTTAGGTGTCATGGTGATTTTCCGGTCAATCAGCCAGGAGGAAGTATTGTTGCAACCGGACTCCCTTTAGGATCTTATGTGCCTGGACAGGCATACAATTTTAGTGTTACTATAACCAATGCTTCTGCCATGCAAATGTGGGGATTTGCAATAAAGGCTGTAATCTCTGGTACATCTGGAACAGCTTTAGGAACTTTCTCAACTACAAATCCAAATACAAACGTTTCTGGCGGTGAAATAAGGAACTCCAATGGAGCTGTTTTTTCTGGAACATCTTATACTTTTAATAATTTAATATGGACTGCACCACTTACAGGATCCTCATCAGTTAGTTTTTATGTGGCAGGTATCGCTGCAGATGCCGATGGTTCTGAGGCAGGAGACTTTTCATACAGCAATTCTTATTTAAACATTGTGTTGCCAGTTACATTAGGTGAGGTAAAAGGGCAACTTGTAGATAATGCCGCAATAATAGAATGGAGCACTTATTCAGAATCTGGTACCACTAATTTTGAAATTGAAAGAAGTTTTGATGGTAGGAATTTTGAAGTGCTGAAATCAATTCTTAGTTCAGGAGGGGCTAGTATTATTAGAAATTATAAATGGATTGACAATAATCTTCCGAAAAATGAAAATATCCTTTTCTACAGGCTTAAGATTACTGATCAAAATGGTAAAACCGAATATTCAAAAGTGGTTAGTTTAAAATCTTCTGTAATAACTTATGTGGAAAATATCTTCCCTACATTAATAAATGGAAATGAATTGGTGAAAATAAAAATGGTAAGTAATACACATCAGTCCTCTACTATTAGTGTCTTTTCATCCACTGGTAAGAACGTATTCCAAAAGGTTCAAATGCTCAATAAAGGAGCAAACGATATAAGTTTAAGCGGAATTACAGCAGGCGGCAAAGGAGTTTATCTAGTAAAAATAACAGCAGGAAATTATTCTACAACTAAAAAGATTGTTGTACAATAATTAAAAAATATCAACCAAGATTGGATGTGAAAATCCTAGTTTTTAGTTAAAAAATAAACCCCACAATTTGCGGGGTTTATTTTTTATATTTCATAGAGAATTATCTTAAGAAAAGCAGCTCTCTGTATTTTGGCAAAGGCCAATAATTATCATCAACCATTAATTCCAGTTTGTCAACATGGTATCTAATGATATCAAAATAGTTGCCTTTAACATCATCACAATATGCAATTGCTTTTGCTCTCATGTCTTCTATTTCGTTGGCAACTTTTCTGGCCTCAATCATTTTTTCTACATTATCGGCAATCGTATTAATATGGTTGCTTAATACTTCCAATATTTGTTTTTGATTGGCATAAGCGGTTTCTGGTAAACCCACTTCTTTTAAACCAACGATGTTTTTAATCATGTCGTTTTGGTATCTCACCGCTGCAGGCAAAATCAATGTGCTTGCGAGGTCGCCCATTACCCTTGCTTCAATCTGTACCTTTTTTACATAAGCTTCGAGCATAATCTCATGTCTAGCTTCTAGTTCAGGATGGCTGTAAATATCATTGTGCTCAAAAAGAGCTTTAGATTTTTTGGTAACAAATGCATCAAGTGCAAGTGGGGTAGTTTTTACATTACCCAACCCTCTTTTTTCTGCTTCTTCTGCCCATTCTTCACTGTAGCCATCACCTTCAAATAAAACGGACTTGCTTTCTACAATATATTTTTGAATAATTTGCATCAGTGCAACTTCTTTCTTCTCACCTTTTTCAATTAGGCTATCCACTTCTTTTTTGAAACTTTTTAGTGTTTCAGCCATGATAGTATTGATGGTAGTCATTGGGCCTGCGCAATTAGCAGCAGAACCTACAGCTCTGAACTCAAATTTATTACCAGTAAATGCAAAAGGAGATGTGCGGTTACGATCCGTATTATCCAACATTAGCTCAGGAATACTTTTGTGAATATCCAATTTCAAAATGGCTTCATCTTGCTCATCAAAATGGCCACTCACTCTTGTTTCTACTTGGTTTAAAACATCTGTAAGATATTTACCAATAAATATAGAAATAATAGCAGGAGGGGCTTCATTGGCTCCAAGGCGGTGATCGTTACCAGCACTAGCGATCGTTGCTCTAAGCAAATCAGCATAATCATGTACCGCTTTAATGATATTTACAAAAAAAGTAAGGAACATTAAATTAGTCTTAGGAGTTTTTCCTGGAGCTAAAAGGTTTACACCGGTATCTGTACTGAGACTCCAGTTATTGTGTTTACCACTTCCGTTAATTCCTGCAAATGGTTTTTCGTGAAGCAATACCAATAGATTGTGACGTTTTGCAACTCTTGTCATAACATCCATTAACAAAGTATTGTGATCTACAGCAAGATTGGCTTCTTCAAAAATAGGAGCACACTCAAATTGTGCAGGTGCTACTTCATTATGGCGAGTGCGTAATGGAATACCCAAACGGTAAGACTCCTGTTCAAAATCTCTCATGTATGCATACACACGCTCAGGAATTGCTCCAAAATAATGATCATCTAATTGTTGTCCTTTTGCAGGAGCGTGTCCGTAAACAGTTCTTCCTGCAAGGGTAAGATCCGGTCTTGCATTGGCTAAACCTGCATCAACCACAAAATATTCCTGCTCCCATCCAAGAGTAGCAGTTACTTTAGAAATGTTTTTATCAAAATACTGACATACATCAACGGCAGCTTTATCAAGTGCAACCAATGCTTTTATCAGTGGTGTTTTTGTATCCAGTGATTCACCAGTATAAGAAACAAAAATCGTTGGAACGCATAAGGTTTTTCCTTCGCCAATTTCCATAATAAAAGCAGGAGAAGATGGGTCCCATGCAGTATAACCTCTTGCTTCAAAAGTTGCTCTTAAGCCACCACTAGGGAAAGAAGATGCATCTGGTTCCTGTTGTATCAATGCAGCTCCTTCGAATTCTTCAATCGGAGTGCCGTCGCCTTTTAATGTAAAAAAAGAATCATGTTTTTCTGCAGAAGAACCTGTAAGTGGTTGAAACCAGTGCGTGAAGTGTGTAACACCTTTACTTTCAGCCCAAGCCCTTAAGCCATTGGCTATTTGATTGCCCATAGAGCGATCAATCTTCTTTCCACCACGAACAGACGCTACCAAACTTTTATACGCTTCATCGCTTAAATAATGTCTGGCAGTTTTTAGTGTAAAAACATTCTCATTAAAAACTGCGGTTACACGAGCAGGATTACTCACCTTAACAGATGCCTGGGTATTTGCCAGGTTGTTGATTGCATTAAAACGTAATGAATTCATTGTAAAATTTGTTTTATGTCACAAAAAAAAGAAATAATCGGCAATAAAAATTATTTATTTGCAAAAATATGTCCTGTAAACATAATTAACACGAAAAAATAATACATAATTTATAACGTAATATAAATTAAAGCTCATTAAAACAAGATTTTTTATTCTAGTATTTCGATAGGAATACCAAAAAATGGAGCTGTATAATTTTGGATGCGGTAAACTATTTTATAATAATTGTTTACCCTAATCCTTGATCTGTTAAGTTTAAAATGAAATAATAACGTCCTTTTTATAAAAACAGGCATTTTGGTCTCAATGAAATATGATTTAGATTTTGCGAAAGTGATGGATGTGGGTAGTTGGTTAAAATAATTACTACTAATGTGCAGTATAAAACAGATGACAATGTACCTTTGCGTTTTTAAAAATCATCCCTTCACATAATTTATGCAAATAACAGCAACTACAGCAGCGCAATTACGAATTACAGAAGAAGAATTTGAGTTGATAAAAACAAAATTGGGAAGAACCCCCAATTTTACCGAGTTGTGTGCTTTTAGTGGAATGTGGAGTGAGCATTGTAGCTATAAAAATTCAATTAAATGGCTCAAAACATTGCCTCGTGATGGTAAAAAAATGTTGGTAAAAGCTGGTGATGAAAATGCCGGATTAATGGATATTGGGGATGGTTATGGCGTGGTTTTTAAAATAGAGTCTCATAATCACCCTTCTGCTATAGAACCATTTCAGGGTGCTGCTACTGGTGTGGGTGGAATTAACAGGGATATTTTTACAATGGGTGCAAGACCCATCGCTTCTTTAAATTCTTTGCGTTTCGGAAATCTAAAAGATGCTAAAACGCAACACTTGCTTGCAGGTGTAGTTCATGGAATAGGTCATTATGGTAACTGTTTTGGGGTGCCTACTGTAGGGGGTGAAATATATTTTGAAGAATGTTATCATACCAATCCTCTGGTAAATGCAATGAGTGTAGGTATCCTGAAAAATGGAGATACTATTTCTGCAACTGCAGAAGGCATTGGAAATCCGGTGTTTTTTGTGGGTAGTGCAACAGGAAAAGATGGTATAGGTGGAGCGAGTTTTGCTAGTGCAGAAATAACAGCAGACAGTGCAGAAGATCTTCCGGCTGTTCAAGTTGGTGATCCTTTCCAAGAAAAAAAATTACTGGAAGCCTGTCTTGAAGTAATAAAAACAGGAGCTGTTGTGGGAATGCAGGATATGGGTGCTGCAGGAATCATATGTTCTACTGCCGAAATGAGTGCAAAAGGAAAATCTGGAATGATTATTCATCTAGACAAAGTGCCTACCCGTCAAAAGGATATGAAAGCATGGGAGCTTTTACTAAGTGAAAGTCAGGAGCGGATGCTAATGGTGGTGGAGAAAGGAAAAGAACAACTGGTTTTGGATGTTTTTGAAAAATGGGATCTGCCCTGCAGTCATATTGGCGAAGTAACTGGAGACGGTTTATTGAATTTTTATATGAATGGAACACTGGAAGCAGTGTTGCCAGCCGAAGAGCTTGTATTGGGGGGCGGGGCTCCGCAATATGATCGTGAAATAAAACGCCCCGCTTATTTAGATAAAGTGGAAGCGTTTGATATGGCTTCTGTAATAGAGCCAAAAGACCTGAAAGTAATTGCTGAAAAACTAGTCAGTTTTCCTAATATCGCTAGCAAAAAATGGATTTATGAGCAATATGATAGCATGGTTGGAGCAGGAACAACTTCGTCTAATGCTCCCAGTGATGCTGCGATTGTAATTGCAAAACCAACCAATAAAGCTTTGGCACTAACTACAGACTGTAACAGTCGTTATGTTTTCGCAGATCCATATAAAGGGGCAATGATAGCAGTTGCAGAAGCTGCTCGTAATATTGTTTGTAGTGGGGGAGAACCTTTAGGGGTAACCAATTGCCTCAACTTTGGCAATCCTTATGATCCAGAAGTTTATTATCAATTTACAAGTGCCATCAAAGGAATGGGCGAAGCTTGTATAAAGTTTGATACACCTGTTACTGGAGGTAATGTGAGTTTTTATAATCAATCTCCAGATGGTCCTGTATATCCAACACCTACCATTGGAATGGTAGGAATGCTGGATTCTGCTGATGATAAGATGACCCTCAATTTTAAAAACGAAGGCGATGTTATTTATCTTTTGGGCCAAAGTCGCAATGATATTAACTCATCGGAATATTTGCACAAAATTGTAGGGGAAGAGTTTAGCCCATGCCCCTATTTTGATTTGGATGAGGAATTTGTTTTACAACAAGTTTTATTAGGTATTATTAAAAATAAGTTGGTTGCTTCTGCACATGATGTAAGTGAAGGGGGATTGATCATCACACTAATGGAAAGTGCCTTTAGCAATGAACTTGGTTTTGAAGTTTCAGCAGCGGGTTCTACTATTCGCAAAGATGCTTATTGGTTTGGTGAAAGCCAAAGCAGGGTCGTGGTATCAGTCATAGCTCAAAACGACGAAACTTTTAAAAGGACACTGCAATCGGCTGGTATTCCATTTGTTGCTTTAGGAAAAGTAACTGCAAAAAATATTACCGTTGAGGGGCAGGACTGGGGAACCATTATGAATTGGAAAAATACTTATGACAATGCTATCGGTGAAATTTTGAAAAATCACGAGAGTGAAGAAGCAATGAGTGCGATATGATATTTTGTTTTAACACGAGAACCGTTCTTTGAAAAGAACGGTTTTTTTTTATAAATTTTATTTCAAATTTCCTTCCCCCAATTATTCACCTTATCTTTACCCGACCTCTAGGATATTTTGATCTTTTTCCTCCGGTCAAATATAATTTTCTTGTTAATTGTTGATTAAGATTTGCTTTAAAATTTTCTTTTCTGTTTTGATTGTATAATATGATATAATCAAAGCTGATATCGATAAATTTTTAACAACTACTATTTTGTTTTTAAACTGATAATTTTAAAATAATGGCCAAGTTTATTTTCGTAACCGGTGGTGTTACATCCTCATTGGGTAAAGGTATTATTGCAGCTTCGCTTGCAAAACTTTTACAAAGCAGGGGACTAAAAGTTACCATTCAAAAATTTGATCCTTATCTGAATGTGGATCCTGGAACACTTAACCCTTATGAGCATGGGGAATGTTATGTTACTGATGATGGTGCAGAGACGGATCTTGATCTTGGTCACTACGAACGTTTTTTAAATACGGCTACATCACAAGCCAATAATGTAACAACTGGTCGAATCTATCAAACTGTTATCAATAAAGAGAGGGAAGGTGAATACCTTGGTAAAACAGTGCAGGTAGTTCCGCATATAACGGATGAGATTAAACGCAGAATGTTATTGCTGGGCGAAACGGGGAAATATGATATTATTATAACAGAATTAGGAGGTACTGTCGGAGATATTGAAAGTCTTCCATTTGTTGAAGCAGTTAGACAACTACAATGGGAAATGCCAGAGGAAGATTGTCTGGTTCTTCATCTCACATTGATCCCATATCTAAAAGCTGCCAAAGAATTAAAAACAAAACCTACCCAACATAGTGTACGTATGCTTAGCCAGGAAGGTGTAAGGCCTGACGTAATCGTATGTCGCACAGAACATCCGCTTTCAGAAGAAATAAAACGTAAGATTGCCTTGTTTTGCAATGTTAAACCCAATGCTGTCATTGAAGCAATAGATGCGGGTACCATTTATGAAGTGCCGCTTAAAATGTTGCAAGAAGGACTAGATGTGATTGTACTTAAAAAATTGCAAATCAATGGGTATTCTGCGCCGGAACTAAGTAAGTGGAGAGGATTTTTAGACAAATTAAATTATCCTAAAAGCCGTATAAAAATTGGTCTGATAGGTAAATATATTGAGTTACAGGATGCATACAAATCTATTCTGGAAGCTTTTATACATGCAGGTGCAGTTAATCAGTGTAAAGTGCAAATCATAAATATTCACAGTGAATATATTACGGAAGAAAATGTAGATAGTAAGCTAAGTGAGTTAGATGGATTGCTCGTTGCACCTGGTTTTGGTGCAAGGGGAGTAGAAGGAAAAATACTGGCAGTAAAATATGCAAGAGAAAATAAGATGCCTTTTTTTGGAATTTGTCTTGGTATGCAGATGGCAGTAATCGAATTTGCCAGAAATGTGCTAGGGTTAACCAATGCTCATTCTACAGAAATGGATCCTGGGACACCACATCCTGTGATCGCTTTGATGGAAGAGCAGAAAAAAATTAAAAAGAAAGGGGGCACAATGCGCTTGGGTGCTTATCCATGTACTATTTTAGATGGCAGTATCGCAAATAAAATTTATGAATCAACGGAGATCAGCGAACGTCACCGCCATCGCTGGGAGTTTAATAATAACTACTTGAATGATTTTGAAAAAGCAGGAATGATACCAAGTGGAAAAAATCCTCAATCCGGGTTGGTAGAAATTATGGAATTGTCTAATCATCCTTTTTTTATAGGAGTGCAATACCACCCCGAATTAAAAAGTACAGTAGAAAATCCACATCCGATTTTTGTAAATTTTGTACAAGCAGCAAAATGGTATGCTGATTCAAAAGCAGGGGCTTTAAGTAAGGAAATGGAAAAACAGGCTATTTCTTAAATGAATGCTATTTTTTATGGATTTAAAATAAAATTCGATTGAGTCTTTAATATTAAGCCTTTAATTTTTTTGAATGCAGAAATTGAGTATGGATGAACTGAACCGCAAAACAGTGGAGGAGTTCAAACGATCTGATAAAACACCGGTGATTGCAGTGTTGGAAAATATTCGCAGTGCTTATAATGTGGGTAGTGTTTTTAGAACAGCCGATGCTTTTTTGTTGGAAGGGATTTATTTAACCGGTTATACCTGCATACCTCCGCATAAGGAAATAAAAAAAACAGCCCTAGGAGCTGAGGATTCGGTTGAGTGGAAACATTTTTCCAATGCAGGGGAGGCCATTGAAGCACTAAAAAAAGAAGGCTTTAAAGTTTATGCAGTTGAACAGGTTACCAATAGTCTTTCTTTGGAAAAAATTTCATTTAATGAAAATGATAAAATAGCAGTGGTTTTTGGTAATGAAGTGTCGGGGGTAGAGCATGATACAATTTTACAATGTGATGGTTGTATAGAGATTCCTCAACTGGGAATGAAACATTCATTAAATATTGCAACTGCAGCAGGAGTGGTATTATGGGAAATTGTGAGAACGAGAATGAAAACAGCTCTTCCTCTCTGAAGAAATTACTTAAGGCTTCGGATCCATAATTTCTAATTCTATAAACAAACCTTTAAAATTGCACACTGAATTTATTTTAATGACAACACTGAAGAACTATCTTTCTTTAATAAAATTTTCTCATACTATTTTTGCAATGCCTTTTGCTTTAATAGGCTTTTTTTTAGGTTTTAGTGCTATCTACAATGATTATACAACTGGTGAACATGGATTGTTTCATTTGTTTGAAAATATTCATTTGCTTACTACTTTTGGTTTAGTAGTGCTTTGTATGATTTTCGCACGTTCTGCAGCAATGGCTTTCAACCGATACCTTGACAGGCATTTTGATGCAAAAAATCCACGCACAGCAATTAGAGAAATTCCTGCTGGAATTATTTCGCATAGAAATGCGTTGGTTTTTACCTTCATCAGTTGTATGCTATTTATTAGCTGCACTTTTTTTATCAATGCTATTTGTTTTTATTTATCTCCCGTAGCACTTTTTGTAATCTTATATTATAGCTATACCAAAAGGTTCACTGCATTATGTCATCTTGTACTAGGGCTCGGACTTAGCCTAGCACCAATAGGAGCTTATCTTGCTGTAACAGGTGAATTTGCATGGTTACCATTGTTTTTTTCTTTTGCGGTTTTATTTTGGGTAAGCGGATTTGATATTATTTATGCTTTACAGGACGAGGAATTTGATAAAGCCAACCAACTACATTCTATCCCGTCCATATTGGGAAAAAATGTCGCCTTAAGGGTGTCTGAATTACTTCATTTATTATCTGCTGTAGCAGTCATTTTTGCCGGCTGGTATGGTAAATTCGGTTATTGGTACTGGGCAGGTATTGCTGTTTTTGTGGGGATGCTAATCTACCAACACTCTATAGTAAAACCCAATGATTTACGTAAGGTAAATATTGCATTTATGACTGCTAATGGAATTGCATCCGTTGTATTCGCAATTTTTGTACTAATAGATTTATTTCTTCATTAATTTATGAGTTTATGGCAAGAATATTGGCAATTGATTACGGAGGAAAGCGAACAGGTATTGCTGTAACCGATCCTATGCAGATAATTGCTACAGGTCTTACCACTATTGCTTCTCATGAATTGATTTCTTTTTTAAAGAGTTATTTTTTGAAAGAAACGGTAGAGCTTATTATTATAGGATTACCTAAAAATTTGGACGATTCGGATACGCATGGCACACCATTGGCAAAAGCGGCTATAAAAAAAATTCAAAAAGAGTTTCCTCAAATGCCATTAAAAACGGTAGATGAGCGATATACATCCAAAATGGCCAAAGATGCCATGCTTGAAATGGGAATGAAGAAAAAAGACAGAAGAGATAAAAAGCTAGTAGATGAAATAGCTGCTACTATTATGCTGCAAGAGTATATGCAAAGTCTCAATTATTAAGACTTTTTTAAGATCGAAATTTCTAAACTCTTTTTTCTTTTGGTACTGATAGGTTAACTTTGCGCCATTATAAATTAAAATATTTGCTCTGCAAGGAGCCAAGGAGGATTTTATGATTTTACCAATAGTTGCATACGGCTCACCCATATTAAGAAAAATTTCCCATGATATTGATGCCAATTATCCTGGACTGGAAAAATTGCTTGATGATATGTGGGAAACATTGTACAATAGTAATGGCGTAGGTCTTGCTGCACCACAGATTAATAAAGACATTCGTTTGTTTTTAGTGGACAGTGAGCAGATTTTCGAAAATCAGGAAGAAGATGAAAAAGGCGAGTATCTGGATGAGCCAGGGTATAAAGGTGTTTTTATTAATGCTCATATCAAAGAACTAGGTGGAAATGAATGGAGTTACAATGAGGGTTGCCTCAGTATTCCTAAAATAAGAGAAGATGTAATTCGCAAAGAAACGGTGACGCTTGAGTTTATGGATGAAAATTTTGTGCAGCATACTAAAACATTTATTGGTATTACGGCAAGAGTTATTCTTCACGAATATGATCATATTGAGGGTAAATTATTTATCGATTATATCAAACCGCTGAAACGTACTTTAATGAAACGCAAACTGGATGATATTACGAAAGGTAAAGTGAGAGTAGATTACAGGATGCTGTTTCCTAAATAACCTTTTCTTATCATTTTTTACAACTAATTTGCAGGTATGAAAATATATTTCATACCTTTTTTGTTGCTTTTTTTTTGCAGCCTTGCTGATGCTCAGGATCAGTTAGACACCATGTTTGTAGGAAAAAAAGTAATCACACTAAGCGACGTAGTGATTGATAGAAACCTCAACGTTCCTGGGTTTATTAATAAAATAAAAAACGATAGCAGCTATTACAAAGCATTCAAAAATCTTCATATCATTGGTTTTACAGCCATGAATGATATTCGTTTACTAGATAAAAAGGGAGGGCTTGATGCATCGCTTTTTAGTAAAACAAAACAGATACGCAAGAACAACTGTCGCAGTATGCAGGTGTTGGATGAAACTGTAACGGGAGATTTTTATACCGATAATAGGCAGTACAATTATTATACAGCACAAATGTACGCATCCTTGTTTTTCACCTCTGGATCAGTATGCAACGAAACGAATGTTGTGGCAGGAACAGAATTTTCTACAGAAGGTAAAAAGGGGCTGAATAAACATAAGGAACAATTAAAAATGTTATTTTTTAATCCGGGTAAAAAGATAAGCGGACTTCCTTTTATGAGTAATAAAACGGCCATTTATGATGATGATATGGCTGATAAATATGACATGAGTATTGATATGGATATTTACAACAAAACCTCCTGTTATATTTTTACACAAAAAGTAAAACCTGATAGAACTGATGGGGTAATTGTAGACGAAATGATTACCTGGTTTGATGAAAAAACATTTGAAGTGGTAGCAAGGAAATATTCCTTGAGTTATGATGCTGCAGTGTATGATTTTAAAGTGGAGATGGAAGTACAAATGACCACATTTGGAAATTTAACTGTTCCATCTATGATAAGGTATAATGGTAACTGGAAAGCAATCACAAAAAAAAGGGAGCGGGGTGTATTTACAGCTACATTGTCTGCGTTTGAATAATTTATCTCGCTTTTATTTTATCCAGTAGTTGTTCCAAACCATTGGTTTTAATTTCATATAATGTTTCCAGCATCATTCCCAATCTTCCTTTGGGAAATCCTTTTCTCTGAAACCATTCAAGATAACTAACCGGTAAGTATCGCAGGGTAGTTCCTTTGTATTTCCCAAAGGGCATTTTAACACTAACTATATCTATCAAAAGTGTGCCATCTGGCATGGGGACATTTTCCATATCATTAATTTCGGCCGGGAGTTGGAACTACAGGCAGGCTTTCATTACCATTATTGTTAACTGATTGTACTGCAAAAAAGTAATTGTCTTTCGAATAAGGTAATAGTAATTGTGTTTCTGTAGTAAATATTTTTTTTTGCCAAACAGCACTGCTTGTTTCTCTTATCATCACATAATATCCTTTGGGAGCCCCTGAAATGGATGCTTTCCAGTAAAGGAAAGTAGTATTGCCGAGTTTTTTTGTATCTATTTTTACTTCCAAGGGCATGGATGGCGCTTTGGCAAGATTGGCTAGGGAGCTTAGATTAAGTCCTGTATTTTTTCTCAGGTATTCAAAATCAATAAATTCAAGAAGGTCTCCATATTGAATACCATTTTCTTTTCTTACATCCTGGTGTTGGTGATTAAAATTTTCATTCATTTCTGTAAATCGAACAGCTGCAAATCCATTATCTACGAATGCAGTATGATCTCCTCCACGTAAAAAACGATCATTTCGATAAATCAACAGAACTTCTAAATTATCAATATAACGCTCACCGGTTTCCTTAACATAACGTGCCAGCTGCCTACTTTTTCCATCATTTTCCATTCCAAGCTGACGAATTGTTTTAGCATTTTTTTCGGTTTCAAATGCCGGAAGACCTTCGCTAAAAACACGAACTTTTGTATTGTCTGTAATATTTGTTTCGTTGCTGTTATTGCTGCCCATAATATCATTGTTTAAAACAGCTTCTATATTCCAGTTTTCTTTACGTGCTTTAGTAGCCATAAAATAGGCACCCAGTAAACCCTGTTCTTCGCCACTAACAGCTACAAAAATAATAGTTGCAGGGAAATTTCTTTTACTCATTACTCTGGCGCATTCGAGTACAGCCGATACACCACTGGCATCGTCATTGGCACCAGGGGCATCTCCAATCCGATCCATCACACTACTGCGCATATTATCAAGGTGTCCGCTGATAATAAAAATGCGGTTATCAGTTGGATCTGTTCCTTTAAGTGTGGCAACCACATTTCCAAGTAATGTTGTTGTATCAATTCTTTTTTTATCAGGTAGAAGGGTTGTTGTATCAATAAAAGCAGTTAACCTACCATTCGATGTTTTGGCAAACTGGTTAAATTTATTGAGCACCCAAATCCTTGCTGCAGCAATACCTCTTTTAGGATCGGTTTGAGTACTCAGAGTATTGCGTGTGCCATATTCAATCATCGAACCGATATAAGACTTCAAAGAATCTGCCGAAATTTCTTTTACCATATTTTCAATAGCAGTATCCCTAATGATGGTTGTTTGGGCAAAACAGAAAATTTGCATCAAAAGAAAACAATGGAATAAAATATTTTTTTTTGCCATGTACAATTTTTATTCGGTTGCTTGTTAGAAAATCTTATAAGATAGTTATGCTTAGTGGCCTGATAATTTCTATTCAGCATTTTTAAATTGGCTGTATTTTCTCCATTTTTCAATTACCTGTGTAATGTCATCCGGTAGTTCACTGGTAAACAACATTTCTTGTTGGGTTGTTGGATGTATAAATCCCAGTTCTTTTGCATGCAAGGCCTGACGTGGGCATAGTGCAAAACAATTATCTACAAATTGTTTGAATTTTGTATATACGGTGCCCTTCACAATTCTATCTCCACCATAAAAATCATCGTTAAACAAGGGGTGCCCAATATATTGCATATGTACTCTTATCTGGTGCGTACGTCCTGTTTCCAGCCTGCATTCCACTAGGGTTACATAATTAAAGTTTTCTAAAACTTTATAATGAGTGATAGCATCTTTACCATGGTCTCCATCGGGGTATGTTGTAAATAATTTTCTAAACCGCTGGTGCCTGCCCACATGTCCGGTGATTGTTCCTTCCTGTTCTGTAAAGTCGCCCCATACCAACGCAACATATCTGCGGTGGACAGTATGATTAAAAAATTGCTTTGCAAGATCGGTCATTGCCTTCTGTGTTTTAGCCATCACAATAAGCCCACTGGTATTTTTGTCGATCCGGTGCACCAACCCGAAACGGGACAGTGTTTTTTCATCCAGCGCTGGGTTTTGTAATTTTAGATGATAAGCTGCAGCATTAATCAAGGTATTATCCGGGTTGCCGCTTCCGGGGTGTACAACCATTCCTACAGGTTTATTCACCACAAAAAGATCATCATCTTCATATATAATATCAAGAGGAATGTTTTGAGGTATAATTTCTGATGATTCAGGAGAATCAGTTTCATAAACTACAATTCTATCACCTGCTTTTGTTTTATGATTACATTTTACCGGTTTATCATTTACCAATACCAGTTCATTTTCTATTGCCTGTTGAATTTTATTGCGGGTAGCACCCTCAATACGGTTCATTAGGAACTTATCAATTCTTAAAGGCTCTTGTCCTTTATCAATTATAATGGTAAGCCTTTCATACAACTCTTCTGATTCCGGCAAATCATCTTCAATTTCACTTGGTATATTAGTATTACTCATAATTATTATTAAGTGTTTGGTATCCTACATCGGGTACCCGGCATCCTTTATTTCCTTTACTTTTGCAAATTAAAACAATGCTATCGATATGCAGCGGGTGAAATTTACAGATTTAGGAATAATAGATTATAAAACTGCCTGGGATTACCAGGAAAACTTGCTACAAAAAAATGTTTTAATAAAATCTGACGCTAGGAGAGCCAATTCAGATTATAATGTTCATGAACTTCCTACCCAACACTATTTTTTGTTATGTGAACACAATCCTGTTTATACACTTGGGAAAAGTGGAAGTATGAGCAACGTACTATTGAGTGAAGCGGCAATGCAAGAAAAAGGAATCAGCTTTTTTAAAATAAACAGGGGAGGAGATATAACTTTTCATGGACCTCAGCAAATAGTGGGTTATCCAATTTTAGATCTGGAAAAAATCTATACAGATATTGGCCTTTATCTTCGAAATCTGGAGGAAGTCATCATTTTAACCATTGCTGAATATGGAATTAAAGGCGAAAGGAGTGCAGGAGAGACGGGTGTTTGGATAGAACCGGGTGTAATGGGAAAAGAACGTAAAATTTGCGCTATTGGAGTTAGATGTAGCCGTTGGATAACGATGCATGGATTTGCATTAAATGTAAATACAGATCTCAACTATTTTAATTTTATTATTCCCTGTGGTATTCAAAACAAACAAGTTACTTCTATCGAGAAAGAAACAGGCTGTGCAGTAGATTATGAAGAGGTAAAAGAAAAACTTAAGAAAAATTTTGAAAAAATTTTTGAATTTGTACTTGTCTAAATTTATTTATTACCATTTTTCTTTGGAGGTTCATTTGAAATTTTGCCATCTTTCGGAATAAAGAATTTATTTTTCTCAACAATCTTTCCATTATCGTATAATTCAAAGCGATACCATCCTGAGCGGATGAAATTTACTTTTTCTATGATAAGGTATTCTTCTTTAAGGTTGGTAAGTTCAAAAATGCGGTTTTCTAGTTCATCGAAAAAAGCAGCTGTATATTTTTTTGTATCCGCTTCGGGTAAATGTATGATTACGTTATTATCTTTTGCGGTATATACCCATCTGCTCGGATAAATAATTGCTGCTGTTGTAGCAGTGGCAGGAGTTGTTACCGTGGGGATAGTTGCAGGAGGTACCACATGGGGCGATATTTGTAATTTAGGGTCTCCATTAGGAAACACATTGTTTTCAGAGGGAGTTATTGCTACAGGTTCTGCTTGCCAGGGATATCTTATGGTAGAAGCAATGCTGACCGCATTGGTATCTTTTGCAGGTCTAACTGGATTTGAAATAATATAGGAACCTCCTTCAAAAGCGATAAATACCCGGTAATACATTTTATTATATGGCGGGTTGGCATCAGCATAACCATTTTCTGTGTTTTGAGGATTTAATACCGAGCCAATAGTAGTATAATTTTTTAAACTGTCAAAGGAGCGTTGAATATTGATGGTTGCCAATGGAAGGGTATAGTCATTCTTCCAGCTCACAATAATTTTCCCACTTAAATTATTAACGGTAATGCCGGGCAATGATTGCTGCGCCTTCAGCAACGTAGATGAACAGCAAACAAAAAACAATAAGGAAACAAATTTCTTCATAGTTATTGATAACCTAAACAACAAATATAATAAAGCAAAAGCGCTTTGAAGGGCTTTGCAAATATAGCTTCCTGTTAAATGAATTAAAAAATTAAACTTCCTGCCGGTAAAGAATCATTGCCTTGTAAACCACCGGTATGAATACAAGCGATAATACTTCCTTCTGGAAAAAAGTCTTTTTTAATTTGATCCCAAATGCCAAACATCATTTTACCTGTATAAACAAAATCTGTTGGTAATTCAAATTTTTCATAGAGTTGATTCATTAAAAACAACAAATCATTGGATTTTTTTGCATATCCTCCAAAATGATATTCGTTTAATATTGTCAGGTTAGGAAAATCAATTTTTCCTGTTAGATATTCCAACCGTTCTGGTATATCAAAAAAACCTTTTAAAACAGGAACAGCAATTATTCTTTGATCATTATTAGCTTTTAAGATAAGTCCTGCAAGCGTTGTTGCAGTTCCAACAGCTGTGCATATATGGCTTACCTTCTCTAATTGCAAAAAATCCATTATGAGTGAAGCTCCTTTTGCACCAATTGGGTGGTAACCTCCTTCCGGTATTATTATCTTCTCATTGTCACTTTCACTTTTCTGTGACATGGAAGAATAAAGTTCTCTGGTTACAAATTCTAGCTCCATCCCATATTGTAAACAAGCCTTTAAAGTATGCGATAATACAGGAGGTCTTTCGCCTCTTACAATACCCTTGCATTGAAGCTGAAGGCGCTTGCATGCATAGGCTGTTGCCACCAGGTGGTTAGAATATGCTCCACCAAAAGTAACAATCGATTTGTTAGGGATTTTAATTGCCTGTTCTAAAAAATAATGCAGCTTGAATAATTTATTACCCGAAACAATGGGATGTATTTTATCTAACCTAAGGACCATCAACTTCACTTTTTTAAGTGTAAACAAAGGGTCCTTTAATTCATTAATTGTTATATTATTGGTATCAAACAGCATTTGGTTATTATGAGGTTGGTTTGTTCTACTTTTGTGACAAAAGTCCCATTATTTTAAATAAAACAAAGAAATAAATGCAACCAACACTTTTAATACTAGCAGCAGGTATGGCAAGCAGATATGGTAGTATGAAACAGACAGAAGGATTTGGTCCTTCGGGTGAAACCATTATGGATTATTCCATTTATGATGCTATCAGGGCAGGGTTTGGAAAAGTTGTTTTTATTATCCGTAAAGATTTTGCAGAAAATTTTAAAGCTAACTTTGATAAGAGGTTTAAAGGCCAGGTGGCTGTAGATTATGTTTATCAGGAAATGACATCTTTTGTGGATCCTGCAGAAATGCCAGCGGAGAGAACCAAGCCATGGGGAACAGGGCATGCTATATTATGCGCCAAAGATGTTATAAAAGAACCATTTGCGGTTATAAATGCAGATGATTTTTATGGCCAGGATGCTTTTAAAAAAGCAGCAGATTTTTTAAATAATGGTTGTAATGAACATACCTATTCAATTATTGGATATCAACTGGATAAAACTTTAAGCGATAATGGAACGGTGAGCAGGGGTGTTTGTAGTGTAGATAACAGTAATAATCTGGTAGCCATTAATGAGCGTACCAAAATTTATAATAAAGACGGTAAAGTGATTTATGAAGATAACGAAGGGGTTAAAGAAGTGGATGGTAAATCAAATGTTTCTATGAATTTTTGGTGTTTTGATCCTTCTGTATTTGATTTTGCAGGAGAGCTATTCAGCGTTTTCCCTAAAGAGCATATGGGTAATATCAAAGCCGAATTTTTTATTCCAATTATTGGCGATCAGTTTATAAAAAAAGAAGGCAATATTATTAAAGTAATACCAACAACAGCTCAATGGTTTGGAGTTACTTATAAAGAGGATGCTCCGGGGGTAAAAGCCAGCCTAGATGCTTTAATAAGTGCAGGAGAGTATCCAACTTCATTATGGGGGGAATAATGAAATGCTTAGATAGAAATAAAAAACAGCTTTTATATTTTTCAAAAAGAAAGGGCTTCAAATTATTTGAAGCCCTTTCTTTTTATATTTTCAATAATAATTAATTCCCTTTAATCATAAATACATAGTCTTCCAGTTTTTTGATCTGGGTTTCTCTATCCAATCCTTTAAGTGAAGCTGCTGAAGTGATTTTAATATCAGCATTGGCTTCCATTTTTTTCGCTTCTTCAATAGCCCTGTGGATATTGATAGATTTGATAGCGTAAACAACACCCTGAGCATTTCTTTCAGAACTTGTAAGGATACCAATTAGTTCTCCTTTTTTATTAATAACAGGAGAGCCACTGCTTCCTTCATTTGCTTCAGTATTCAACTGGCAATAAATAGTATCCATTTGGTAACCATTTTTTGCACTAACGTAACCTTCTCCGTATACGATCTCCTGTTTAGGGAAACCTAACATAAAAACCTGTTCGCCCAATCCTGCATTTGATTTTCTGATGCTAAACGGGGTAGGAGCCATTTTTTTAAAGTTGGCATCCTTTATTTTTAAAATGGCTAGGTCCCTTGCAACATCAACATACACGGCATTTGCAGCAAACTGCTCACCCTTATTATTTTCGATAATCAGTTGGTGTTTGCCTTCGTTGGCTACGTGTGCATTGGTAATGATATAATTGTTGTTTACATCAATTAAGAAACCTGTTCCACGGAATTTGCTTTCAACCCTTGTTTTTTCAACAACATTAGAACCAGCCTGAAGCTGATTTATTTTGTTTTCAATCTGCCTGGTTTTAACTTCTTGTTGTTTAAGTTTATCTACCAATGGCTTAATATTCGAATCTTCATTATTACTTACTGCTGAGAATAAACTTGCAATAAACAAAGAAACTACTCCTGCTATAGAAGCGGCAACAGCAATAGTACGTTTGTATTTTTTCCAAATTTGAATCACTTTGGCTTTTCCTACGAGTGGCTTACGGAAAACAAAACCTTCGTCCGAAAGTTTATTTTCAACTTCATAGAGACTATGTTTGAAATTTTTGGTAGCTCCAAATTCTTTTAATTGGTTTAAAAAGAACATATGTTCTACAACAGACTGATCAAGCTCGGAGTTATTTTTCCTTAGATCTTCAAAATAAATCCTTTCCTGCTCGGACATTTCTCCGTTTACAAATCTTTCTACTGCATCAATCAATAAAGTGTCATCCATTATTCAACATTTTTATACTGTGCAAAAAACAATTTTTTCAATCTCACCAAACATTTATACTTCTGGGTTTTTGCATTATCGGCATTGGTATATCCAAAATCAGCCGCAATGGCCTGCATTTGTTTTTTCTGAACGTAATAAGCTTCTAATAAACTCTTACAGGGTTCTCCTATCTTACTCATGGCAGCTTCCATGATGGTAAATTCTTCCTGCCGCTTTTCATGAACCTCCATATCCTCTTCAATTGAAACGATCTCATCTACAGTGTCGGATGAACCATTGTACCGTTGAAGCTGGCTTAATTTTTTTAGCCATAATCTTCGGCTAACGGCATATACAAAGGTTTTTAGTTGACAATGCAGTTCAAAACTCTCCGTTTTTGCCTTTTCAAAAAGAACTATCATCAATTCCTGGAAAATATCGGCTGCGTCGTCGGGACTACCGTTATTATTAATAACCAGTGATTGAACCATGCTATAATGATCTCTGTAAATTTTCTCTATAGAGGTTTTATCCTCATTAGCAAGTCCTTGCAGTAAAATTTTTTCTTCTTCTATAGTATTCACCTGTCTAATTTATTAATACTTTAAATGGCTTTAAGTAACCCAAACCAACAAAAAAAAACTTTTTTAAAAAAGTTGGGTTACCTTTTTTAACTAACCGTATTAATATGAAATTATAATTTAAATTTAAAAAAACAACAAAATGAAAAAATTCCTTGCAATTGCTCTTATCGCAGCTTCTTTCGTAGCTTGTAACGAAGGTAAAAAAGAAGAAACTACTACTCCAGCTGTTGACACAACTGTTGCTGCTCCTGTAGTTGATACTACTGTTAAAGTTGCTGATTCTGCTACTGCTCCAGTTGTAGCTGATTCTACAAAGAAGTAATTCTGCCGTAGTTACGATAAAAAGCTTTTGCCAGCTTTTATCTTAAAAATATTACAAAAGGCAAACAATCGCAAAATAGCCCTGGTTTTCCGGGGCTATTTTCATTTTGAGCTACTCTGTTCACTAATAAAATCACTATTGTATTAGAAATTTTTTAATTAATTATTAATTTTATTTTTTTTATTCTAATAAAACTAGCTAGATTTGTATCCAATGAAAATAACAAGTACATATACAGGCGCAACTTTTTTCTTCTATTATTTTAGAAGCGGGACGGGTATATGTTTATAAAAGAGAAAATCTAAAATTTACATATAAGTCCCGGCTCAAAAAGCCGGGACTTTTTTTGTACCTGTAGTTTGATTAATTATTAAAACGAGAAAAATAAAATGAATACCAAAAAACGACAATTAGATAAGGAATATACTGAGCAAGTTGAAAAAGGAATTGCGATCCAAGGATTTGAAGGTTGTTTTCATCAGGTAGCTGCACGTACCTTTTTTCATAAAGAAATCCCTATTATTTGTTGTGCTACTTTTAGGGAATTAATTAAAAAGGCTTCAGATAAAAAAGAAAGTTCAGGGGCGGTGATGGCTATAGAGAATTCAATCGCTGGTAGTATTCTGGCTAATTATAATTTATTACAATCATCTGATTTAAAAATAGTTGGAGAGGTTTACCTTCAAATCAAACAGAATTTATTGGTTAATCCAGGGGTTAGCTTGGAAGATATTAGGGAAGTGCATTCTCATCCCATGGCCATTCAGCAGTGTACGACTTTTTTAGATAAGTATAACTGGAAGCTTGTTGAAACGGAGGATACAGCATTAAGCGCAAAACTTGTCCATCTGCATAAAAGCAAGCATATCGCTGCAATAGCAAGTAAACTTGCTGCAGATTTATACGGTCTTGATGTGCTGGCGCCTAATATACATACCCAGAAAAATAATTATACCCGTTTCCTTGTCTTGAAGAGAAATGCAGAAGTTGTCTTAGTTGAAAATGCCAATAAAGCATCCGTGAATTTTAGTACCGATCATAAACAAGGGAGCTTGGCCAAAGTGCTTACCAAAATCGCTGATGCAGGTATTAATCTTAGTAAACTGCAATCTTTTCCAATACCCGGCAGCGATTGGTTATACTCCTTTCATGCTGATATGGAGTTTGATGATTTAAATAATTTTAATAGACTGATTAACAATTTGTTGAAAATTACAAGTGAATTAAAAGTTTATGGCATTTATCAATCCGGAAACCTGAAATAAAATTTTATATGAAACTCGCAAATAGATTAGATAGCATTAATGAATATTATTTTTCTCAGAAACTTAGAGAGATAGATGCAATGAACTATGCAGGTAAACAGGTGATTAATTTGGGAATTGGTAGTCCGGACTTGCCGCCTCATCCTGATGTTATTAAAACACTACATGAGGAAAGTTCCAAACCTACTACTCATGCCTATCAGAATTACAAAGGAAGCCCTGTCTTGAGAAAAGCCATGGCTGATTGGTATCAGAAATGGTATGGAGTTGCACTTGATTCGGAAACGGAGATATTACCATTAATCGGGAGCAAAGAAGGTATCATGCATATTTGTATGACTTATCTAAATGAGGGAGATATTGCTCTTGTTCCTAACCCAGGTTACCCAACTTATAGGTCGGCTGTAAGTTTGGCGGGCGGTACCATTTGTGACTATGATTTAAAAGAAGAAAATAATTGGCTGCCCGATTTTGATGCACTCGAACAAACAGACCTTTCTAGAGTGAAACTCATGTTTGTGAACTACCCGCATATGCCTACCGGCACTTTGCCAGTCAAGGATGTTTTTGATGTTTTGGTGAGTTTCGCTAAAAAATATTCAATATTATTGGTTCATGATAATCCGTACAGTTTTATTTTAAACGATCACCCTGTTAGTTTGATGAAAACGGAAGGAGCAATGGAAGTTGCAATAGAGCTCAATTCTCTTAGTAAAAGCCATAATATGGCAGGATGGAGAGTAGGTATGCTTATAGGTGCAAAAGATCGAATAAATGAAGTGCTGAAATTTAAAAGCAATATGGATAGCGGTATGTTCCTTCCCTTGCAACTAGCAGCGGCTAAAGCACTTCAATTGGATGGAGAATGGCATAACAGTGTAAATGAAATTTACAAACGCAGGCAAGTAAAGGTATTTGAGTTGCTGGATTTGATGAATTGTAGTTATGATAACAAACAAGCAGGTATGTTTGTTTGGGCTTCTATACCGAATCCTTATAATGATGGTTATAGTTTAAGTGATGAAGTGCTCCAAAAAGCTAATGTATTTATTACGCCAGGAGGTATTTTTGGGTCTAATGGTAATAAATATGTTAGGGTGAGTTTATGTTGTACAGAGGATAAAATTACTGAAGCAATAGAAAGAATTAAAAATATTTAAGATGAAAGTTGCAATCATAGGGTTAGGATTAATTGGGGGTTCCATGGCTTTGGCCCTAAGGGAAAAGCAGTTGGCTTCTGAAATTGTTGGTGTTGATGCCAATGATATCCATCAGCAAAAAGCATTGGAACTGGGTTTGGTTGATAAGGTTATGGATATTGATAGTGCTATATCATTTGCAGATCTTATTATTTTGTCCGTACCTGTAGATATAGCTAATAAACTTTTGCCTAAATTATTATTAAGCTTGAATAATCAGGTTGTTATGGATGTTGGCTCAACAAAAAATGCAGTTTGTGAATTGGCTTCCAATACAGTAAATGGAAAAAGGTTTGTTGCTACACATCCTATGTGGGGAACAGAATTCAGTGGACCGGCAGCTGCAGTAAAAGGAGCTTTTACCAATAAGGCAGTGGTAATTTGTAATAAGGAAAACAGCGATGCTGATGCATTGGAGTTTGTAGAAAAAATTTACCATAATCTTGGAATGCACATTATTTATATGGATGCTGCTGCACATGATTTACATGCAGCTTACATAAGCCATATCTCACATATCACTTCTTTTGCATTAGCTAATACAGTTTTAGAAAAAGAAAAGGAAGACGAAGCAATTTTTGCATTGGCCAGTGGTGGTTTTGAAAGTACGGTTCGTTTAGCTAAAAGTAATGCTCAGATGTGGGTGCCAATTTTTATGCAAAACAAAGAAAATGTACTGGATGTATTAAATGAACATATAAGTCAGTTGCGAAAATTTAAGAGTTGTCTTGAAAAAGAAAATTTTGAATACTTGGCAGAGTTGATTGAAAATGCTAATACGATTAACAGGATTTTGAAGTAAGTGATTTAAGATTAAACAAAAACTAAAGCAAACCCAAAACATAAATTTAATTTTACCATACAAAATAAAAAAGATGAAGGAAAAAATCATGAAGGTTTGGAAAAAAAGGCCCATAATCATCAGCGGACCATGTAGTGCGGAATCGGAAGAGCAGGTATTGCAGACTGCTCAGCAGTTGGCGGATACAGGAAAAGTGGATGTGCTGCGTGCTGGTATCTGGAAACCAAGAACCAAACCAGGTTTATTTGAAGGGATTGGTGTAAAAGGTTTACCATGGTTGGTAAGTGCAAAAAAACAAACTGGTTTACCCATTGCAGTTGAAGTAGCCACAGATAAACATGTAGAAGATGCCCTTCAGTTCGACGTAGATATCCTGTGGATTGGTGCTCGTACAACGGTGAACCCATTTAGTGTGCAGGAAGTGGCGGATGCTTTGCGTGGTTCTAACGTACCTGTATTGATAAAAAATCCTATCAATCCGGATCTTGAATTATGGAGTGGAGCCATTGAGCGTCTTCAAAAAGCAGGCGTGAAGGAAATAGGGATGATTCACCGTGGATTTTCAAATTATGGAAATATGGAATACCGAAATGCCCCAATGTGGCATTTGCCAATTGAAATGAAAAGACGCTTTCCGGATATGTTGTTGGTTTGTGATCCTTCACATATTTGTGGTAACAGACTTAAGTTGCAGTCTGTGGCTCAAAAAGCAATTGATCTTGATTTTGGAGGTTTGATGCTCGAGAGTCATGTGGATCCTGACAACGCTTGGAGCGATGCCAAACAACAGGTTACACCTGAGCGATTAAAAGAGATACTAGAATCTTTGGTATGGCGGTCGGAAAATACAACCAAAGAAGAATTTGTAACTGCATTAGCTACCCTTAGGGAGCAGATCAATCATATTGATGATGAATTGATGACATTGATTAGTCAGCGTATGAAGGTTGCAGATAAAATTGGTACATACAAAAGAGATAATAATATTACAATTTTGCAAACCAACCGTTGGAATGAAATTTTGGATAAAGCTGTTTCAAAAGGTGAATTGCTGGGACTAAGCAAAGAATTTATTGTACGTTATTTTGATGCAGTGCATCTGGAAAGTATCAGCCATCAGAATAAAGTGATGAATGATGAAAAATAAATGGCAGATAATATAAAGTACACAATACTGAAAGAGAGCAATGCAATAAAATATTTCGTGGCTATGGTATATGTGAATTGTATTTAAATAGATAAATTATGAGAAAGGAAATAATGGCATTTTCAAATAAACTGGTTGAGTATATTTTTGATGGTAATTTTTCTCAACTGGCTGCGATTTTCCAAAGCGATAAATTGGTAATTGTTACGGATGAAAATGTCTTTAAGTTACATAGCTCAAAATTTGAAGGATTTACAACCATTCAGTTACCGGCAGGAGAGGAATTCAAGCAGCAGCGAACAGTAGATGATATCATTTCTAAATTACTCGAACTGGAGGCTGATAAGCAAACTATATTGGTGGGTGTGGGAGGAGGTGTAATAACCGATATGACTGGTTATGCAGCCAGCATTTATAAAAGAGGCATCAAACTAGTGCAGGTACCCACTTCAGTACTTGCAATGGTCGATGCTTCTGTAGGAGGTAAAAATGGGGTAGATGTGGGACCCTATAAAAATATGGTGGGTACGGTTTATCAACCAGATCTATTGTTATTTGATTATAGTTTTTTGGATACACTCCCTGAGGAAGAATGGGTGAATGGTTTTGCAGAGATTATAAAACATGCCTGCATAAAAGATGCTGATTTTTTTGACTTTCTTTCTTCCAAAAATTTAGATGATTTTAGAAAAGACAAAACCCTGCTGGCAGCACTAATTGAAAAGAATGTTGCTATAAAAACTACTGTAGTTTTAAAAGATGAATTTGAAACCGGCGATCGTAAATTGCTCAATTTCGGCCATACCATTGGGCATGCTATTGAAAATATTTATCAATTACCACATGGTCATGCAGTAAGTATTGGAATGTTGGCAGCCTGCCGTATCAGCGAAGAAATAAACAATTTTAGTTCTATCGAAAAAGAAAAACTGGCAAACCTTCTGCAGCGTTATCACCTGCCCGTGGAATTTTCTTTTGACAAAGAAAATATTTGGAAAATTTTGGTGATGGATAAAAAGCGCAGCAACGATTCGATGAGTTTTATTTTATTGGATACCATTGGCAAAGCTGTAATAAAACCTATTCCTCTGGTACAATTAAAAGATTTGATAAATCAATGTCTTTAGTTATTAATGAACAGTATTTATGCAAGTAAAAATTTCTCCTTCTGATATTAGTGGTTTGGTAATGGCTCCTGCAAGTAAAAGTGCTATGCAGCGTGTATGTGCATTGGCTTTATTAAAGGATGGCGAAACCATTATAAGTAATCCAGGACAAAGCAATGATGATAAAGCGGCTTTGTCTATCATTAAAAATCTAGGAGCCCGAATTGAGCTATTAGCCGATTATTCCCTGAAGATAACTGGCAATCAATTATTGGGTAATACAAAAAATGACACTGCTCAGGAGGAGGCTTTGTCTTTTTCCTGTGGAGAAAGTGGGTTGAGTATTCGAATGTTTACTCCAATTGCAGCTATTAGTAATTCCCCAGTGACTATAAATGGTACCGGTAGTTTGCTTACCAGGCCTATGAATTTTTTCGATGAAATATTACCTGAACTTGGTGTAAAGATTTTATCAAATGAAGGAAAACTGCCTTTGGTAATAAACGGTCCGATGGCAGCAAAAGATATTACTGTAGATGGTTCCCTCAGTTCTCAGTTTCTAACGGGACTGCTTCTTGCTTTTGCAAAATCGGCAAAAGAGCCTGTAACCATCACCGTTATCAATCTTAAAAGCAAACCTTATATTGATCTTACTTTACAAATGATGGATCATTTTGGCTACAAAGTTCAGAATGAAAATTATGAAAGATTTATTATCCAGCCAGCAACCCATCAAGCACAGCCAGTATTGTATACGGTTGAAGGCGATTGGAGTGGTGCAGCATTTCTACTGGTGGCTGGTGCTATTGCCGGAAAAATTACAGTTCAAGGGTTGGATGTTTTTTCAACCCAGGCCGACAGGGCAATATTGCAGGTATTGATGTTGACAAAAGCCAGAATCAGTATTACAGCAGAAGAAATTACAATTGAACCTGCTGCTTTGCAACCTTTTCATTTTGATGCGACCGATTGTCCGGATCTTTTTCCTCCATTAGTGGCCTTGGCAGCTTATTGCAATGGAACATCAGTAATAGAAGGAGTGAGCAGACTTGCGCACAAAGAAAGCAATCGAGCCTTAACTTTACAAGAAGAATTTGGTAAAATGGGGTTGAAAATAAAATTACAAGATGACCTGATGATTATTGAAGCAGGAGAAAAATTGGTTGGTATCCATGGTTATTCTCACCATGATCATCGGATTGCAATGGCTTTGGCTGTTGCAGGATTAAAAGCAACAGGAGATACTATGATTGAAAATGCAGAAGCAATTGATAAATCATATCCAGCATTTTATCAGCATTTAGAACAACTGGGTGCAAGGATTAATTATTAAAAACATTAAATTTTCTATTTTGAACAATTTTGGAACCATCTTCAGGGTAAATATTTTTGGAGAATCACACGGTCCTTCTGTGGGTGTTGTTATAGATGGATGCCCAGCCGGTATTTCTTTAACAGCCGATGATTTTATTACAGATATTGAGAGAAGAAAGGGTGGAGTGCAGAAAGGAACTACCCCACGTAAAGAAGACGATCTTCCTATTTTTCTATCCGGAGTTTTTAATGATAAAACAACAGGCGCACCACTGACTATTATTTTTGAGAATAAAAATACAAGAAGTAGTGATTATGAAAAATTACGCAGTTTCCCCCGTCCCGGGCATGCGGATTTTGTAGCATCTCAAAAATTTGGAGGATATGAGGATTACAGGGGTGGCGGTCATTTTAGTGGAAGGCTAACGGTTTGTATGGTGGCTGCAGG
>CANNJE010000027.1 GCA_947504605.1 Chitinophagaceae bacterium | reverse complement strand
TAGAAGGTGAGATTTATATCAGCGTAGAAACAATTAGATCTAATTCACAGAGGTTTAATACTTCTATAAAATCTGAATTACATAGAGTTATTTTTCATGGTATTCTACATTTATGCGGTTACAAGGATAAGAATACAGCTCATCAAAAAATAATGACGAATAAAGAAGATTTTTATTTAACTAAATATGCCCAATATTTAGAGAAAAAATAACAACCCTTATTTGTTCCACGAAACACAGTTCCTTTTAGAAACATAAGTTTAATACATTTGTATAACAGTAGTCTGAAATTTGAAAAGGTTTCACGGGACACAGTTTCTAACTGAAACATTAAACAAAATGAAAAGAAAAAAGTGGACAGCGAAAGAGGATATAACAGAATCTGACTTAGTGTTTAGAGAAAAAAGAAAATGGCAACTTGCGCTCCGTCGGTATATTTTAGAAAGAAATCCCTCTCAAGTATACGCTCCATACTTTGGTTTGAGTATAGAGGATTTTAGATATTGGATTAGTTTACAGTTTACATCTGTATTAAACTGGGAAAACTTTGCGGATGCCTGGCAGTTTGATCATATTGTTCCTATTTCTTACTTTAATTTTAATAATGAAGAAGATTTGAAGTTGTGTTGGAACTTTATAAATATCAGGGTGGAACTAAATGATATTAATAAAACAGGCACAAACACAATAGATGTGTTGACAGCTCAGCCATATTTTGAAAGCTTATACCAGAAAACAGGCTATGAAATGTGTAATAGGATGCTGGTAAAAATTAAGTCTATTCAAGAAAATAATATACAAAACGAACCTGTATTGGAATCATTTATACGAGATAATAAGCAGAAGTTTGAACTATTATCTACACTTGATTCTGAAGATTATTACCGGTTGAATAAGGGAGGCATTCTTCTGGATGACCTAATTCTTGAAAAATCTATTCTAAAGAAGTTTGGCTAAAGCAACAGCTTTAAATATTTATTCTCTAAGTACATTTGCAGCATGTTTTATAATTACGATGTGATAGTGGTAGGCGCAGGTCATGCGGGATGTGAAGCCGCCGCCGCCGCCGCTAATATGGGAAGCCGAGTTTTACTGATTACTATGAATATGCAAACCATTGCACAAATGAGTTGTAATCCTGCAATGGGTGGTATTGCAAAAGGTCAAATAGTAAGAGAAATTGATGCAATGGGTGGCTATAGCGGGATCGTTTCAGATAAAAGTATGATTCAGTTCCGTATGTTAAACAGGTCAAAAGGGCCTGCAATGTGGAGCCCAAGGGTGCAAAGCGACCGAATGTTATTTGCTACAACCTGGAGGGAAATGTTGGAAAATACACCTAATGTAGATTTTTACCAGGATATGGTAAACAGTTTGATAATAGAGGATGGAATAATAAAAGGGGTGATTACAGGAATGGGACACCATATCAAGTCGAAATCGGTTGTACTTACAAACGGTACATTTTTAAACGGTGTTATTCATATTGGAGAGAAAAATTTTGGAGGTGGAAGGGTCGCTGAAAAGGCTGCAACTGGGATAACAGAACAACTGGTTAGCCTTGGTTTTGAGAGCGATCGATTAAAAACAGGGACTCCTCCAAGGGTAGATGGAAGAAGTTTAGACTACTCTAAAATGGAAGAGCAGAAAGGAGATGAGGATATTATTGGATTTAGTTATCTGGAAAAGCCAGAGATTAAGACTAAAAATCAAAGAAGTTGCTGGATTACATATACAAGTCAGGAGGTTCATGATATATTAAAAACTGGATTTGAAAATAGTCCAATGTACCAGGGAAGGATTCAGGGTATAGGTCCAAGGTATTGCCCAAGTATAGAAGATAAGATAAATAGATTTGCAGAAAGAGATAGACATCAGCTTTTTGTAGAACCAGAAGGTTGGAATACAGTCGAAATATATGTTAATGGGTTTTCTACCTCTTTGCCGGAGGATGTTCAATTAAAGGCACTGCGTAAGGTTCCAGGATTTGAGAATTGTAAAATGTTTAGACCAGGTTATGCGATTGAGTATGATTTTTTTCCACCAACCCAGTTAAAACATAGCCTTGAAACAAAAAGGGTAAAAAATCTGTTTTTTGCAGGCCAGATAAATGGAACAACTGGATATGAAGAAGCTGCTTGTCAGGGGTTAATGGCTGGAATGAATGCACATTTGGTGGTAAAGAATGCCGAACCACTTGTTTTAAAAAGAAGTGAAGCTTATATTGGAGTATTAATTGACGATCTTATTAATAAAGGAACAGACGAGCCTTACCGGATGTTTACCAGCCGTGCTGAATTTAGAACTTTATTGAGACAGGATAATGCAGATCTACGTCTAACAGAAATTAGTTACAGACTTGGGTTGGCTAGTCAGGAAAGAATGGATAGGGTGATTGAAAAAAAGGCAAATGTTGAAGAAATTAAACAACTGTTAACGACTATAAATATTGAACCTACAGAGTCTGAAGTGTATCTAACAGCAATGAATTCAGCTGTTTTGACTAGCCGTCAAAAAGCTGCTCAACTTATTTTAAGGCCAGGCGTTGATTTGTTTTCAATGTGTAAATACATACCATCTTTTCAGGAAAAGTTGGTATGTTTTAATAGGGAAGACCTGGAACAGGCTGAGATTCAAATAAAATACGATACTTATATCGAAAAAGAGAAAGAGTTGGTAAATAAAATGAGCCAGCTCGAAAACCTTTTAATACCAGAAAATTTTAATTATACTAAACTGGTATCCTTAAGTAATGAGGCTAGACAAAAATTTACCAAAATTCAGCCACGTACCCTTGGTCAGGCTTCCCGTATTTCAGGCGTTAACCCAAGTGATGTGCAGATATTAATGTTATATATGGGAAGATAGTGTTTATTTGTTTAATATGATTTGTATGAGTAGTCGTTTTTAATTGGCATTTGGTAGATACTATTGTAAAAAAAGCCATTATAAAGAGCATAATTTCTGTGAAAAAGCAATGAATTAGATCGTTTTTTCTGCCGCTAAAACCATTCTTATTTCCCCATAACTAATATTTGATGGTAAGTTTTCGTTTAAAGTTTTATGACTTAAGGAGCCATGAATTTTAACGGCATTTCTTATTAAATCCTGTTTGGCGGCGGGAATTATTTCATTGATATCAATTGCTCCCAAACCTATAAAATGATTAAGGTGCCCTTCAATGGTACTAGCAGAAAGGTTTCTTTCTAAAGCAATTTCACTTAACTTTTTTCCATTTTTAAATAAATTAAAACTAATTATTTTGGTGTCTATTTTTTTTTCGGTTGTTTTCTTTTCCTTCTTTTCTTTTTTTTCATTTACTGGTTTTGCATCCATATTTCCTGTTACATTATTTCTGATACAATAACTTTCAATTGCTTCTAAAATCTCATCTCCATATTTATCAACTTTAGCTTTCCCAAATCCACTTATTTTCAAAAGGTCCTTTTTGTTTAAGGGTAGATATATTGTCAGCTCTCTCAATGTTTCCAAATTAGCAACCATATAAATTGGTAAACCAGATTCTTCACAAGCCATATCTCTCCACCGTTTCAGCGTATTAAATAACTCATCATTTGAGCTATCCGTTATTTTCTGTTTTTTACCACTTGCATAACTACTAATGTTGAACCTTGGTAAAACAAAATTGAGTTTATGTTTTAAAAAGGAAGCAACTTCAAATGGTTGTTTACAATATTGAATAAAATAATGTGCGGTGTAAATAGACAAGGCTAATTCATTTAAAACTTCATTAACCTTATCTGCCGCCTCCTTGTGTTCTGTTATTAATGGTTGATTTTTTACTTGTAACAAATGATTGGCAAGAATTTTCTCAAAATGATTGGCTGCATCAGCAATTCTTTTTTGTAGTGTTTTGTTTATTTCAATTACACCCTCATATTTCATCATTATTGAAATATGGCCGATGAATTTCATGCCAACAGTTTTGTCGGCCATAAATTGCTGATCCAATCCCAAGGCCCAGTCAATGCCATCAGCATTAAACTTATCGCTATTTTCTTTAAGACTATATAATAAATGGGAGAGGCTAATATTTATTTCTTTAAAAGAAAATATTTCTGAAAGAAGTTGTTGAGTAAATACCTGTCTAGCTCCGATAAACCTTTCTGCCAAAGAGCCTTTGTGGGTAAGAGCCTGCTGCCCCTTTACAACATGTTCATTACTGTAAATAGCAGCGGCAGGAATTTTTGATAATAAAACAATACCCTCTAAACCCGTACAGCGACTCAATGCAACATATACCTGACCGCTACTAAACGCTGCTCCTGCATCTATCATAACTTTTTCAAAAGTAAGACCCTGGCTCTTGTGTATCGTTATAGCCCAAGCAAGTCTTAATGGAAACTGAGTAAAACTGCCCAAACTTTCCTGTTCTAATTTTCCGTCGCTGCGGTTTAAAGTATACCTGGTATTTTCCCAGGTTTCTTTTGATACAGAAATTTCTACACCATCGCACTCTACGGTAATATTTTCTTTGTCAAGCGATTTTACAATTCCAATTTTTCCGTTAAAATATCTTCTTTGAATGACATCGTTTTTTAAAAACATTACCTGTGCGCCTTCTTTTAAAATCAAAGAAGCTTCTGCCGGGTATAAATGTTCTGCAAAATCCCCGGTAATATCTGCAGGATAAGTAAAGTCAGAAGTGTACAATCTTTGTAACTCACCGCTGTTAATAATATCGGCTTGTTTATTATGAGACGTTAGTGTTATATAGCCTTCGTGTGACATAGGACGAAAATCCGGATCATAGCGCATGTGCAGATCTTCAAAATCATCTGCATCCATTGAATTATTACGCACCTTGTTTAAGAGACGTACAAACGAATCCTCTTTTTGTCGATATATTTTATTTAGTTCAATTAGCAATGGCATTTGTTCTTTAATAACCATGCTATCAAAAAAGAATGGAGAGCTGTAGTATTCCTGAAGAATATTCCACTCGTGCTGCTGCGCCACTGGTGGCAACTGGTATAAATCTCCAATACATAATAATTGAACACCACCAAATGGTGTTGAATGATTTCTTCTCACAGATCTAAGAATAGTATCAATGGCATCAATTACATCAGCCCTCACCATACTTATTTCATCAATTACTAGCAATTCCATTTTACGAAGCAGCTGTTGGCGCTGTTTCGTAAACTTCATTTTGCTCAACATGTCTTCCTTATGATTGCGGGTAGGCAAAAAAGGAAAAAAGGGCAATTGAAACAAACTGTGTAAGGTAACACCGCCTGCATTAATAGCGGCCACACCTGTTGGTGCAGCAACCACTATATTTTTGGCACAATGTTCTTTCAGGTATTTTAAAAAAGTAGTTTTACCAGTACCCGCTTTTCCCGTAAGAAAAATATTTTCACTGGTTTCTGTTACAAAACCAAATGCGAGATCAAACACCTCATTTCTTTCAATTTGCTGCATTTATAAAATATTTCGAATGAAATAATATGGAATATCCAAAATCAGGAAAAGTATTTAATTTTTCACAATACTTATTCTTTATTCAAATTTTGTTTGGCAGATGTGATTTATAAACGGATATAATTTTTACCTGCCAAGTAACTCTAATCAAAAATAAGATTCATCAGCTTCTTACTTGATATTATTTATTTTAAATAAAAAGTAATTTTTATTTGCTGCTTAAAACAACCAGTTATTAACCTAAACCCGGTTGTCAGATATTTTTCTTTTAAATACCCTATTTAATAAAAAGAATATCGATTGTTTAATTACAGGTTTTCTTGATTGAATTTCTGAATCTAAAACAATCGATATTCTAAATAGGTGAAGAATACTAGGCCGGTTGTTTTCCACCCAGCATTAATAACTCATTTACCTGAATTTCGGTTATGTATTTTTTATTCCCTTCTTTATCGGTATAATTCCGGTTTACCAGTTTACCCTCTAGGGCAATTTCGCTTCCTTTTGCAAGATACTTTTCTACAATTACAGCAACAGACCCCCAGGCAATGATATTGTGCCATTGTGTTTCTGTTACTTTTTCTCCTTTAGCATTGCGATAGGTTTCGTTTGTGGCTACCGAAAAACGAGCCAGCTTTTTTCCGCTTTCTGTATTGCGTACTTCCGGTGTGTTACCTAAATTTCCAATCAATTGAACTTTGTTTTTTAATGCGAACATAGCTGTAAAATTTGTGCTCATCCTTTGTTTAGTCAGAGCGGTTAAAAAATTTTTGCTGATAAACTCGGTTCGTTTCATCAACAACACAAAGATGCGTCTGCCGAAAAGGGATACTCGTATTTTAGTCATTTACAGCCGTATGTATCCGTTTGTAAACGCTTGTACACATGAAAAATAGTTTGTATCTTTTAAGTCTAAATCAATACCAGCCTATATGACAACTGTTTTAGAACCTAAACTTTGCCTTACTTGCGGAAAAGCTGTAAAAGGCAGAACAGACAAAAAATTTTGTGATGATTACTGTCGAAACAGTTATAATAACCAGTTAAAGGCAGAAAATATAAACCTTGTAAGAAACATCAATAATGCCCTAGGAAAGAATAGGCGCATCCTTGAAAGTTTCTTTGCCGAAGGGGAAGAAATGGCTAAAACTACCAAGGATAAACTTTTGCAAAAAGGATTTCAGTTTAAATATATCACCCATATATACAATAACAAAAAAGGAAATACCTATTATTTTTGTTACGACTTGGGATATCTCCCATTAGACAACGACTGGTATTTGGTGGTTAAACGCAAAGAAGAATAAAGATTAAGGCTCTAACAGAGTTTAACCCAAAATTGGTTTTGTAACTTTATCACATTAAAACGATCAATCAATGTCTTCACTTACAATAACAACAATACAAACCAATCTTTATTGGGAAAACAAACAGGCCAATCTATTGGTACTAGAGGACCGCTTGAGAAATATAGAAGAAAAAACAGAGATTGTTGTTTTGCCCGAAATGTTTAGCACCGGTTTTAGTATGCGACCAAAAGATCTGGCCGAAACAATGGAGGGAGAAACGGTAAACTGGATGAAAGAAACAGCACAAAAATACCGTGTGGTTCTTACAGGGTCTGTAATTATTGAAGAGAATGAGAAATATTATAATAGAATGATTTGGATGTTACCCAATGGACAATTTGCTTATTATGACAAACGCCATCTTTTTGCTTTTGCTGGCGAGGATCAGCAGTATACTGCCGGAAATAATAGATTGATTGCACAAGTAAAAGGGTGGAAGATTAACCTGCAGGTTTGTTATGATTTGCGTTTTCCTGTATGGGCAAGGCAACAAACGGTTTTGCCGCAAACAGAAGATGAAAGTTCTAAATCGCCAGAATATGATCTTTTAATTTATGTTGCAAATTGGCCGGAGCGCAGAAGTCATGCATGGAAAACCTTATTATGTGCAAGGGCAATAGAAAATCAATGTTATGTTGTTGGCGTAAACCGTGTTGGAAAAGATGGAAATGATATTTATCACAGTGGTAATAGTATGGTTATAGACCCATTGGGAGAAGTTTTATATCACATGGCAGACGAGGAAGATACTTTTACGATAACGCTTCAAAAAGATCAACTGGAAAATGTTAGAACAAAATTTCCTTTTTGGAAAGATGGAGACGGGTTTGTTATTAGTTCCTTATAAAAATAAAGATGAGCCGCATTGAAACGAATGACTACAAACCAGATAGTGTTTTAGAATCTTTAATGATTATATCTTTTATAACTTTCATTTTAAAATCTATTCCTTTTAACAGAGCGTCGTAATTGGTACCTATATAAATATCTGGAAAAATCCCTGTTCCGGTTTTGGGAACATGATTAAATTGTACCACTTTGAATAGGGGTAACCTTACCGTTGTTTTAGTGTGTGGTAATTTTATATCTGGAATCATAATTCCGCAGTTGCCATGCCAGCCTCCTCCCGTTTCTTCTCCTACAAGCGTAATGTCCGGCTGTCCCTTAATACCATTACAGAAAATAGTTGATGCAGAAAATGTTGGTCCGCTTGTGATCACATAAACCTTGCCGTTGTAATGATTTCTCTCTTTTGGTTTATATAATTTTCTTTCCAATAACCCTAAATGGAATTTGCCATCTTTTCTTTTGCTGCTGATAAAAAACATTTCAATATTATTAAACCATCCGCCTTTAATAAAACGGGCATAAGAACCCAGCCCCCTACTAACAGCATAGGCGGTGTCGGCTATTTTAAAAGAGGTACGTGAAATATATTTAGCTAAAAGGGTAGAGGAGTTTACTTTTCCGCCGCCATTACTTCTCATATCTATCACAAGATTAGGGATGTTTTTTTTTCGTAGTTCTCTAAAAGAGTTCCTAAAAAAAGGCCTTAATTTCCCTTTGTTAAATGTATTAATTGTCATTATATAAAATAAGCCCGTACTGTCTGTTGTCATTGACCGATACTGAAGAAGCTTATTTTCTTTTGGCGGCACCGGCCTTTTTTCTTTAACGGTTACTTTTTTGCTGGTATCTTTTACAGGGCTAAATGCTCCAATCTCTTTTCTCTGTTCTATTCCTGCAGTATCAATATATGTAACCGAATATTTTTTACTAAGCCCATAAATATTTCTGTGGTAATAGGGAAAATTTCCACTAAGTCTTATATAGTTTACATTATTAGCAAAACCATCTTCAGGTAGGTAATCAAACATTTGTTTTATAAGTTCGCTATTGCTTACGCCATTAATAGAAGTGATTAGTGTACCCCTTTTTAAAATACTGTCTTTTCTGTTAAGATTGGCTATTACTGCCATCGTATCGTTCCATACTTTTAAATAAAGTGGAAACGAAGGAAGCTGTTTGCCTCTTCCCCACTTTCTGTAGGCTGTGCTGTTGCCAACACTCGTATGACCACAATGAATTTTGTCTACCAATGGAGATAAAATATGCCAAGTAAACTGTTGCTCTGTCATACTATCCGCAATAGCATTATAGTATTTGGAAAAATACATATCCATGCTGTCTTTGGAGGTATACCAGTAAATACCGGGGTGTTTTTTTTCGAGTATTTCCTTTAAAAGCAGATAATCTTTTCTTAATTCCTGTTGGGGATATTTTTTTTGGGGTGTATATATTTTACTTGCTGAGCAGGAAAGCAACAGGCAACAAACAACTAAAATAATAAAAGAGAACGCTCTATTCATGGCGGGTTAACAGGTAATAATATCGGAAATTAAAGGTAATTATGGTATTATAAACATAATCTGATTTAAATGGCAAAACTTTTACAAGTTTTGTCGTTTAAATAGTGCAATATGTTTTATAAAATCGTGTCGTTGTTGATATCGGAATCACTTTATTTAAAAGTAAAGGATGTGTCGTTTTGCTTTATTCCATTCACGAATAATAGAAAAATTCGTAGACCCTCTTGTACAAACTGAAATATTTCAAACCTGTATTCTTTAGGGTTGAAATTATATACGATTTTAATCGAAGGCCAGCCTCCGCGGTCCTTGTGTAAGGGTTCGGCATACACATCTGCTGCCATAAGGTTCTGATTTATAAATAGCAATTTTTTCTTCTGTACTTCCCCTATTTACAGGACGGCAATGATTATTTGATAAAATAAGAAAAGGGGGTTCGTATGCATACGAATCCCCTTTTCTTGTATAAATAAAACTATTGAATTATTTCCCTTTAATTTTGTATCTCCATCCCAAATAAAACATATTTCCGGTTACCGGGCCCCAAACCATCGAAGCGTCAAAGTAATTTCCGAATGGCTGATTGGCAGCAATAATTACATCTTTTTGAAAATAGTTCGTCAGGTTTTCTGCCCCAATATAAAAATCTACAGGGTGCTTTATGCCTACGGTTTTACTGATCTGAGCATTCATTAAAACAAAATCAGGAGAAAATGTTTTCCGCTGGTATTGAATCGGGTTTCCGTCTGTATTAGGAATTCTCTTTTTACCGTTATAATTAACAGTATAATCAAATTTCCATTTATTAATTGCATAGGCCAAATTAGCAAATGCCCTGTTGCTGGCAATGAGTGGTCGTTGTTGTAATTTCCCTCCGTAGGTGGTTTTTACGTCAAAATATCTATAAGCTATTTTTAGTTCTAGCTTTTGTATAGGCTCCAGAGTTAACTCAGTTTGAAAACTGTTAGAATAAGATTTGCCATTCAAATTATAAAAATTAACCTGACTAGGGTTCTCCAAATCTACCACAACCTGGTTATTGAAATCATTTCTAAAGAAATCAATACTTAACATACCATCACGATGAAAAAGCTTAAATTTTTGGTCCAAGCTAACCCCTTTGTTCCATGCAACTTCCGCATTTAAACCATAAGCTTTTCCGCTTTCATTACTAAGGATATTTACCTGTCTTGAACTTACAAATACACTTGTGTTTTCTGCAAAAATATTAGCAGTTCTTTGACCACGGCCTGCGCTTAATCTTATGGTTGTTCCTTTGATGGGCTCGTATCTAATGTGTATACGGGGTGTTGTAAAATATCCAAATAGATTATTATGATCACCTCTTATTCCTGCTATTACGCTTACTTTATCATTTGGAGTATATGTATATTCAAAAAAAGCCCCGGGTACCTTTTCGGTACGGTTGTAATTAACAGCTTTAAAAACTTCGTCGTATTTATCATACAAAACGCTTAAGCCGGTTCTAAATTTGTGTTTGGTATTTTTGATAATCGACTGGTAAATTAAATTAGCATACAGATTTTGTTGTTTTGCATTATAAGTGGTTAATCCAAAATAAGAATCCTGTTTGTGGTCAATTGTAGAGATTTGCAGACCAATACTTTTATACTTTTTTTCTGGGAACACATAACCGATTTTTGCAAAAGCTTCATAACGCTCTGTATTTATCCCTAAGCCATATTTATTTGTTGTGTTTTTGTCGGTATCGGGGTTGTAATCAATTTCTCCGCCAGTTTTTTTATCGTTTAATACCTTAATTCCAAATTGTGTGAGGAAACCATTGCCATCATCATATTTCCATCTGTTTATAAAACTAAACTGGTTACCAGTTGGTTGGTCTCTAAAGCCATCTTTATTAAAATCAAGTTTTTCATTGTTTAAAAAGTCATCGTGTAACAATAATCCTGTTGACCATTTTTCACCAATTTTTGTTGCAAGGGTTACATTCAAATCTGTTTTTCCAAAATCATTGATGTATGCATTGGCGTATAATTTTTCACTGTTTTCAGGTTTTTTTAATTCAACATTTATTTGCCCCGCAATACTTTCGTAACCATTGGCAACAGACCCGATACCTTTTGTAAGTTGTATGGATTCTACCCATGGTCCTGCGATAGAGTTTAACCCTAACGGTGTAGCAATACCTCTTGGGCCGGGAAGATTCTCAACGGTTAGTTGAGTATAATTACCTGACAAACCCAACAATTGAATTTGTTTTGATCCGGTTACAGCGTCATTGTAGGAAACATCAACAGACGGGTTGGTTTCAAAGCTTTCGCTCAGATTACAGCAGGCCGCTTTAAACAATTCTTTTTCCGTCATAATCTGTGTACGAATAGGATTAAAGGTCGAAATATAAGTAGAGCGTTGTTTAGAAGTAACGGTTACTTCTCGGAGTTGTTTGTTTGTTGCCAGAATAATTTTTAATAATGTCATATCGGATACTGTGATTGTATCTGCATTATACCCAACATGACTGATTACAATTCTATTACTGTTGCCATCGTGCTTTAATAAAAAAACACCGTTGCTATCTGTGGAAACACCTTTTTTTGTTTCAAGCCAAACAACACTAGCCCCTCTTAATGCAGTAAAATTTCCTTTATCATTGCTTTCTAGCACAACTCCTTTTACAACATGTTCTGTATTTTTAAAGTTCGAATTTATAGCATCAGGACTGTGCTCTATTTTTGCAATAGCGCTATCAATTTGTAGACCATTTATTGTATCACTATTTTCTTCTCTGGGCATGGATTCTATTTCCCGATAATGACAACATTTTGGTAAAGCATCATAAACAGCTTTTTTAGCTTTTTTATTTTCTAAATCGTGCCCTGCGCTAATTATTCTATTTTCAACTTTCTCTATGTTGGTTTGCGATGGGTTGTATGTAAGACTTAGCATTTTGGTATCTACGTTCCATCCGGCAACTTTTACCCCCCTGCCCCTTGCCACTTTTTCAATTCTGTCTTTGCATTGCTCGCAGGCGCCAAAGACTTTAAACACAACAGTCGTGTCTTTAGAAATTATTTTATCAGTCTGCGCAAGAGATGTTAGTCCTGACAATATCAGAATGGTAAAATATATAATCGTTTTCAATTGTATAAAATTTAGGTGTAAAAGCATGGGAGAGTCAATATATCTTTCCCATGCTTTTTAAAAATTATTCACTCGTTTTGCCTTTCTTTTCTTTAAGATTCATACCACATTTACTGCAGGTGCTGGCTTTGTCACTTGTTACTTCGGGGTGCATGGGGCAGGAATATATTTTCATTGTCTCCATCTCCATCTTCATTTTTTCCTTTTTAGACTTTGTAAGATCCATACCGCATTTACTGCAGGCGCCAGCTTTGTCACTAGTTACATCAGCATGCATTGGACAACTATAAGAATTGTTTTTTTCTGTTTTAGACTTTGTAAGATCCATACCGCATTTACTGCAGGCGCCAGCTTTGTCACTAGTTACATCAGCATGCATAGGACAACTGAATTTTACTTTTTCTGTCTTTTTATTTTGCTTTTCTGTTGATTGGGCAAATAGAGAAACAGTTATAAGGCTTAGTGCTGTTAAAAACAGCAGTTTAATATTTTTCATTTTTATTAATTTAAAGTGGAAGAATTATATGTTTTATGATGCATATAGAAATGCCAATAGCCGGGTAAAAAATTACCAGGTTAAAAAAAGAGAGTAAATTCTAAATTCGAAAAACGCAGTTGCGTATATAAATAGCCGGGCCTGTATTTTGTGGCGGAGCATGGCTAACGGGATTTCCTTCTATTATTGAAGAAGCAGGTATATCAATACTATCAATAAAAGAAACCGGTAGCGCTAAACCTATAAGTTGTATGGTTTCAAAATTTAAACCTGTAAACTTTTGGTCTGATTGGTTTTTAAGAAATTTTTGTTCATCCTTACAGCAGCCATTATCTTCATTGGCCACTTTTTCCATTCCACACTTGCCGCATTTTTTTGAACCCTTACTGCTGCTAAGGCTCCAATCTGCCAGCTCGCCCATACAATAGTGCATATGGACTGTTGCACCTGTTGAAGTGCCCAGATAAATGATGGCTAATATGGTTACAAGTACCTTTTTCATGCAGCGTTATTTATTAAAAGCGCATTTTGGATTGCTAATTAAAAACGAAGTAAATCAATTAATGAATAAGATTTACTGATTTTGATCATTTTTAGATGGTCAAAACTAAAAATTAACAAGTACTCGTTAAAGCTAAAAATGGCTTTAAGGCAAGGTTTTATTTAATATGATTCCAACCTTGGGCAACTAAAGCATGTTTATTACCAGCACGTGTTATTAGGTGTTTACCCTCCGTTACATCTGTGATATAACCAATTACAGATACCGAAGGATTGTTTTTAACTTTTTCATAATCAGCTTGTGAAACAGTAAACAACAACTCATAATCTTCACCGCCACTTAGCGCACAGGCGGTTGGGTCTAATAAAAGTTGATAAGCAAATGCTTTAGCATCTTCATTTAAAGGCAGTTTGTCTTCATATAACACACAACCCGTATTGCTTTCTTTGCAAATATGCATAATGTCGCTGCTTAATCCATCGCTGATATCCATCATGCTGCTGGGTTTTAAGTCTGCTTCAGCAAAATATTCAATAATATCTTTTCTTGCTTCAGGTTTTAGTAGGCGCCCAACAATATAGGACTGACCTTCAAGATCAGGTTGTGCTCCTGTTGTTTCAAATATTTTTTTCTCCCTCTCTAATAAAGTAAGACCAAGAAAAGCTCCCCCTAATTCTCCGCTTACACAAATCAAATCATTTGGTTGTGCTCCGTTTCGTTTTACAAAACGGTCTGGAGCCACTTCTCCTATAGCGGTTACACTTATCACCAATCCTTTTTGAGAAGTAGATGTATCGCCACCCACCAAGTCTACACCGTGTTCTTCGCATGCTGCATAAACTCCAGCATAAAAATCATCCAGTGCTTCTAAGCTAACCCTATTGCTAAAACCTATACTCATTAAAACCTGCGTAGGTATTGCATTCATTGCATAAATATCACTAAGGTTTACAATAATACTTTTATAACCCAAATGTTTTAACGGTGTGTAAGAAAGGTCAAAGTGAATACCCTCCAAAAGTAAATCGGTTGATATTACTGTTTGTCTTCCAAAATGATCTATTACGGCAGCGTCATCCCCCACACTTACAATTGTTGATGCATTTTTTGTTTCATTGTTTTGGGTCAAATGGTTTATTAAACCAAATTCTCCCAATGCTGAAATTTCTGTTCTTTCGTCCATGTATAATTAAAATTTTACAGCAGTTTATTAATACGTAACGCCGTTTATATATATTCTCAAATATTAAATGATCACTTCTCCGCCATTTACAACAGCTCTCAGTTCATCATGTATTTTTCCATTGGTAGCAAGGATGTGCGGCTGGTGAGGGGAAAAATGATTTCCTTCAAAATCAGTTACTTTTCCTCCTGCTTCTTCTATGATTAAAAAGCCGGCAGCACTGTCCCAAGCCTGTAATTTATGTTCGTAAAAACCATCAAACCTACCCGCTGCTACCCAGCAAAGATCTATTGCAGCACTACCTAGTCTTCTAACAGGTATTCCTTTGCGTATTAATTTTTCGAAAACCTGCAAAGGTCCGTTAGGGGCATCCAGATAAGTATAAGGGAACCCTGTAACAAGACAACTTTTAATAAGTTCAGTTTTACTACTTACCGATATTTTTTTATCGTTGAGTGAAGCGCCAAAACCCTTTTGGGCAAAGTACAATTCGTTTAATAAGGGAGCATAAACAGCGCCCAGAATCATTTCTCCATCTTTTTCCAAACCTATACTTACACAACAAAGTGGAATGCCGTTGGCAAAATTTACTGTGCCATCAATAGGGTCGATAATCCACTTGTATTCACTATCTGTTTTTATTTCACCCGTTTCTTCACTTAGAATAAAATGATCGGGATAGTCTTTTTGTATAATATCTATAATGGCTTTTTCTGCTGCATGATCGGCTTCTGTAACCAGATTATTCATGCCCTCTTTGTTAGAAATTTTAAATTCGCCATTAAAATAATGTTGTAATTGCGCAGCTCCAGCCTGCACAGCATTGAGTAAGGTTGTTTTTAACATGCCGCAAAGATAACAAAGTCAAACTTCTTTGTTTAAGGCTCAATAGTTGAAAATGTTTTAAATCTTAATAAATCTACCTTAGGTATTGGTTTTCTTAAATTATTATCAAAGAACTTAAATAGAGGATCCTACGCAAAGCATATTTAAACACATTTTGAGGAGTGGAATAAAACCTCGTATTTCGTACACAAATAATGCTTGATTTGCAATTATCGATTATCATAGTAAATTATAATGTGAAATATTTTCTGGAGCAATGCCTCTATTCTGTACAAAAAGCTTGTACGGGAATCAAAGCGGAGGTATTTGTTGTAGACAATCATTCAGCAGATGGCAGCAGGGAATATTTGTCCAGCAAGTTTCCTAAAGTTGTTTTTAAATGGAATATGAATAACGATGGTTTTGGAAAAGCTAGCAACAGTGTTTTAAAAGAAACTAAAGGAGACTATATTTTATTTTTAAATCCGGATACGATTGTACCGGAAGATTGTTTTGAAAAATGCCTGTCTTTTTTTGAAAAAAACCAAAACTGCGGTTCACTTGGTGTGCATATGCTTGATGGTAGCGGACGATTTTTAAAAGAAAGCAAAAGAGGATTTCCTTCTCCACTTATATCATTGTTTAAAATGGCAGGATTAGCAGGGTTGTTTCCATCTTCAAAAATATTTGCCCGTTATTATGAAGGACATTTGCCCAAAAATAAAAACAATGAAGTGGATGTTCTCTCGGGTGCCTTTATGATGTTGAGTAAAAAAGCGATATCACTAACCGGCGGCTTTGATGAGAACTTTTTCATGTATGGCGAGGATGTTGACTTAAGTTTTCGGATAAAAAAGGCCGGACTGTCTAATTATTATTTGTCAGAGACGTGCATCCTGCATTTTAAAGGGGAAAGCACCCAAAAAATATCTTCAGATTATATTAAACATTTTTATGGAGCTATGGAACTGTTTGTTAAAAAACACTACAGTAATAAAAAAGCTATGATATTTTTTATGAAAAATGCTATTGCCTTAAGCAAAATGATAGCAGCCGTAAAAACGAAAATAACCAGCAAAAGGTCAAACACATCAAATCCTGATATTCATTTAAATACAGCGGTAGTGGCAGGGCAACAGAAATTTAACGAATGCCTTCATTTAATCAAACATGCAACTCCACCCATTTTAATTGCCGGCCGCATCGGCATTGATTTGAATGATAAAGATGCTGCTATTGGAAATATTGATGTTATTGAATCCTGTATTAAGAAAAATGAAATAGAGCAGTTGTTGTTTTGTGAAGGGGAAATTTCTTATAAAATGATTATTCAATTAACAGAAAAACTTTCAGGCAAAACAAACTTTCTGTTTCACGCAAACCAAAGCAATAGCATTGTGGGTAGTAATGATAAAAAGGCAAAAGGTATATTTATTGTAAAACCTTAGTGTTTTTAATTTCTGTCAACCAATTGATAATAACGGTTTCGTTTAAATAGCCTGTTTCGAATTGTTTTGTATTGTAAAACTTTTTGGCCTCCCCAATAGATTTTTCTAAACTAAAATTTTCCTGCAAACTGGAATAAAACAGTTGCTTTTGTGTTAAACTTTTTGCCAGGTACTCCTGTTCTGCCTGTCCTGGAGTTGGGACTAGTATTGCCTTTTGCTTTAATATAGCCAAATCCATAATAGTTGTATACCCAGCCCTTGCTAAAACCATAGCCGATTGCTGAATCTTTTTACTCAATTCATCTGCCGGGAGATAATGATATACTTGAATGTTATTATTTAGGATTATTTGATTTTCTTGTTCAGGAAGACCTCTTACCAAAACAGCCGATCCATTATAGGATCTTAACTCGGAGATAATAATCTTTTCAAAAATGGTTCGCTGTGGTTCCGGTCCTGACAACACCACTATTAGATCGTTGATTACTGGAATGTCCATTTTTTTAAACCTTGATATAATTCCCAGATAGCTTACAGGGCATAGAGGCATTTTTTTTGTGTGAGAAAGCAGTCCTCCAAGATTTTTATTTCCCTTGGCATCAGGGACCCAGCAGTTTCCAAAACGATTGATATAGCTGTAATGTAAATGTTGAGCTATTTTATTAATAAATCTATTGCCGGTTTCAATATGAAGTTGATGGGTAATATAAACAGACGGGATGAGTTTGTGGTAAAAACCAAAGCGGTTATCGGAAATCGCGGCGTCTATTTTATGTTCTTTTACAATATTTTTTAGCCATTTATGTTCATTGTTTATGCTTTTAAAAATAGATGGGAACTGGCTTAATAATTTAAAAAAAAACGATCGTTTACTTTTACTGTAAACTATTTTATAACCTTGTAAGTGAAGAAAGGGCAGTTCAGGAAATTCTTTTTTTAAAATAACTTCAGGGGCTCCATCGCCAGCTAAAAGCACAGTAACACCAGCATTTTTTAAAGCGTAAATGATAGGGATACAACGGGTAGCGTGTCCAAGGCCCCAATCCAGCGGAGCTATTAAAATGCGTAATCCCTCGCCAGAGTTGTTAATTTTTTCGCCATTCGTACGCACAGAACAATATTTGTTTGTGAAAATAGTTTATTTTGTAACCATAAAATTATGCAAGAACTAAAAAAAATATCAGTACTACTATTAATTGCCATTTGTTTAATGGCTGCGAGTTGTTCATCTTCAAAGTCCTTTGGTAAGAAGGGTGGTTGCGGGTGTCCTAACAAACAGGGAATGGTGGGTTATTAGCATTATTTATAAAGCTGTAAAATGTACAACCCAAATAGAGACATTTTGGTACTGCTTAAGCAGGATTTATTGACAGCTCTGGCTATGGAGCGAGAGGTTAATCTTTTGCATGATCTTTTGTACCATGTTGAAAAGCTTGATAATGTAGTAACCGCCCACGAGTTAATTGACCTTAATAAATATAAAATAATCAACACACACAATCTAATAAAAACCTATCTAAAAATTGGAAAAGAAAAACCGTTTGTATTTCTGAACAACAAGAATTAGGTAAGTTTTTTCAGCGCATCTCCAAGTTTACCAAGCATTGTATCTATATCTTCTTTTTTACAACATCCAACACTTAACCTATACCAATTACTTTTTTTATCTGCACCAAAAGCATAAAAAGGAACTAACGCAAGCTTCGCTTCGTTTAGTATATATTCGGTAACATCCGACTGTGTTACTAAAGTGTCACCGGTGGTGGTTTTTTTACCAACAAGATTAATTTGAAGAGCTAAATATATTGCAGCTTGTGGAGCAATTGCATCAACACTATATCCGCTTTTTTTAAGTTGCTGAAACCCTTCATATATTCTAATAAGGCGGATTTCTATTTCTTTTTTAAATTGAACAAGATGTGTATTTACCGCAGCTTCATTGTTCAAAAATTTAGCCACCGCTTTTTGTTCCGCCATTGGAGCCCAAGAACCAATATGGCTATTAATAGCTTTCATTTTTGCAATTACTTCAGCGGGGCCCATCGACCATCCAACCCTTACGCCGGTTGCAGCAAAAGCTTTACTAATACCGTCGACAAAAATGGTATACGCTTTCATTTTTGGCCTTAAGGAAACTGGATTATAATGAACGGTATCTCCAAAAGTCAGTGTCCAATATATCTGGTCATACAACAAGTACAATTTTTTTTCGCCTTCATTTCTTTTCTCATTTTCTTCAAGTACCAAATCGCAGATACTTTCCAATTCTTCTTTGGTGAATGTGGTGCCTGTAGGATTAAGAGGAGAACAAACCGCAATAAGAGAAGCCCCTTTTACATGAGGTCTTATCTGGTTAGCGGTGGGCATAAAATTATTTTCCTGGGTTGCTTCAATCATAATATGCTCACCTTCGGTAAAATGAACATAATGATTGTTATTCCAGCTTGGTACAGGATAAATTACCTTATCACCCTTATCTACAATAGCCCTGTAAATCGCATAGATAAGTGGGCGCCCTCCTGCAGCGATTAAAATTTCCTGTGGATTATATTCAAGTCCTTCATTTTTTTTAATAAAACCACTAACAGCCGTGCGAAGGTCCAACTCTCCATCTGCTGCAGGGTAGGTCGTATATCCATTTTTATAGGCTGTTATAATTTCGTTCTCAAGTTCTTTGGGTATGGGGAATAGCGATGAATCAAAATCGCCGATGGTATAATTATAAATTTGTTCGCCCTTACTAATTTTTTCTTTTATGATGCCGCCCAGTTTTACAATTTCTGATCCTATCAATGTTTCTGCCAGATGACTGAGTTTAGATGAGCCCATAAAATAAATTTATATATATAAAAAGGTAACGCATGCAAAAATACTTCTAAAGCGCCCTTAAAACAAAAGGAATTGAATTATTACAACATATTATAAAAACAGGAATAATAGTTTTTCAAAAACTAACAGCAGAATTATGAATAATTTTTATGATAACAGACTAATTATTTAAAATTTGCCAATGCTTAGTTATCTTTGAGACTGTGCTGTATTATAGAAGCAAAATTTACATCAAGGATATTTATAAGATATGTTTAATTTAATACTCTTTGGCCCCCCGGGCAGCGGAAAAGGAACGCAAAGCGAAAAACTAATAGTTAGATATGGTTTAAAACATTTAAGTACAGGAGATTTGTTGCGTTCTGAAATTAACAGGCAAACAGCTTTGGGGCTTGCAGCTAAAAGTTTTATGGATAAAGGACAACTTGTTCCCGATGAAGTTGTAATAGGTATGATTAGCTCTGCTCTTGATGAAAATCAGGAAGTAAAGGGTTTTTTATTTGATGGTTTTCCACGTACTTCAGCACAAGCTCTTGCATTGGATAATTTGCTTGAGCTCAAAAAAAATTCTATAGGTGTGATGCTGGCGTTGGATGTGAGTGAAGAAGAATTGGTGAACAGATTGGTAAAAAGAGGCGAAACTAGTGGCCGAAGCGACGATAACAACGAGCAAGTTATAAGAGCCCGCATTACCGAGTATCATAATAAAACAGCGGCAGTTGCTGATTATTATAAGAAATTTAATAAAGTGGTTATGATAAAAGGAGAAGGCAGCATAGATGAAATATTTGAAGCTTTATGTAAAGAGATAGACAATCGGATCTAAAAAAATAAATCATTAAAAGCTTCGCACTTGTGCGAAGCTTTTTTATTTTGTACCAATATGGAAAACGAAAAACTAATTTCCCTTTTTGTTATTCAAAAAGAATTTGTTAATCGTTTTGGCTTGGAGAAAAGAAACTAAATCGAATAATGCTACAATTCATTCCTTAAAAATCTGTGTTTGATCAGATATAATAAAAAAACCATTTTATTATCATTGCTTAGATTTGTTTACTCAAATAAAAAAAATGCAAAAACTAGGAAACTACATAACCGGAAAATGGATTGAAGGGGATGGCGAAGGCCAGCTGTTGTACAATGCTGTAAACGGAATTCCCATAGTGGCCGCTAGCTCGGAAGGGCTTGATTTTGCAGCAATTTTACAATTTGCCAGGGAAAAAGGAAATCCCGCATTGAGGAAAATGACATTTCAAGAAAGAGGAAGAATGTTGAGGGCATTAGCACAGCATTTAATGCAGCATAAAGAAAAATTTTATAGCATAAGTTACCAAAGCGGAGCGACCAGAATTGATAGTTGGATTGATATAGAAGGTGGTATCGGGAATCTTTTTTCCAATGCAAGCCTTCGCAGAAAATTACCAGATGAAACTTTTTGCCTCGATGGTGATCCTATAACCTTAAGTAAAGGAAATAGTTTTATGGGCCATCATATTTTGGTGCCTAAAGAAGGGGTTGCTGTGCATATTAATGCCTACAATTTTCCTATTTGGGGAATGCTTGAAAAAATTGCCGTAAACTTACTTGCGGGTGTACCCGCAGTTGTTAAACCGGCTACGGTAACTTCTTACCTCACAGAAGCTGTGGTTAGAGAAATTATATTGTCTAAAATTTTACCTGATGGGGCGTTACAACTGATATGCGGTAGTGCCGGAGATTTGCTAAGCCATGTAAATTCACAGGATGTGGTAACGTTTACAGGCTCTGCGTCTACCGGTTTAAAATTAAAATCTAATCCAACGATTTTAGGGGAATCGGTTCCTTTTAATATGGAAGCCGATTCTTTAAATTGTATGGTGCTTGGTACAGATGTAGAACCAGGTATGCCCGAATGGGAAATTTTTATAAAAGAAGTAAAAAAAGAGATGACGGTTAAAGCTGGACAAAAGTGTACAGCTGTACGTAGGATTTTTGTTCCTGAAAATAAAATTGAAGATGTTTCAAATGCATTGATAACTGCGTTGGAAAATACAATTATCGGAAATCCGTTAAATGAAAAAGTTCGAATGGGATCGCTGGCTGGCGAAGGACAAAGGCTGGAAGTGAGAAATCAGGTACAAAAATTATTAGCATCTTCCCAAATTATATATGGTTCGCTGACCGATGTTGCTGTAATAGATGCTGACGAAAAAGTGGGCGCTTTTTTAAGTCCTATATTATTGTTGAACAACCATCCTTTAACAGCAGAAGAACCCCACAATGTAGAAGCCTTTGGACCGGTAAGCACCATCATGCCATATAAAAATATTGAAGAAGCCATTTATTTAAGTAAAAAAGGAAAAGGGAGTTTGTGTTCTTCCATAATTACCGCCAGCCATAAAAACGCTAAGGAATATGTGCTGGGCGCCGCTACCCATCATGGTAGAATACTTGTATTAAATAATGAGTGTGCGAAAGAAAGCACGGGCCACGGTTCACCATTGCCATTATTGGTACATGGCGGACCTGGTAGAGCTGGTGGTGGTGAAGAAATGGGGGGATTGCGTGGGATTAAGCATTACCTGCAGCGCACAGCAATACAAGGCTCCCCAACAATGATTACAGCAATTAGCAATGTTTATCAACCTCATGCGACGGGAAATATAGACACTATACATCCCTTTAAAAAACATTTCGAACAATTAAATATTGGTGATCAAATCGTAACAGAAAAAAGATTGATAACATCTGAAGATATTACCCGTTTTGCAGACCTAAGTGGAGATCATTTTTATGCGCACCTTATTAATACGGATTTTAATGGTACCATGTTTGAACAACAGGTGGCACATGGTTATTTTATAATGAGTGCCGCTGCTGGATTGTTTGTAGAAGGTTACGAAAAAAATCCCGTACTTCTTAATTATGGGATAGACGAATTGCGATTTACCAAACCGGTATATCCCGGTAATAGCATTTATATACGATTTACTTGTAAGGAAAAAACAGCTCAGGAAATGAAAGAGCCTAGTCCAGACATTGCTTTTGTAAAAGGACAGGATATTCCAAAAGGAATAGTAAAATGGTATGTTGAGATTTTTGATGAAAGTGATGAGATAACAGGGGTGGCAACAATTCTAACCATGGTACAAATGAAAAACAGTAATGTTAATTAAAATAATGAAAGCATGAAAAATGTAACTATAGAAACACATAATGGAATTACAACGATAGAATTTTATCATCCTCTTAGCAATTCCTTGCCCGGTAAAGTGCTAGAAGAATTGGCTCATGAAATTCATTTTGCAGGCAATCAGCAGGAAACAAAAGTAATTATTTTAAAAAGTGCGGGTGATAAATCATTTTGTGCTGGGGCATCTTTTGATGAGTTGATACAAATTAATACAGAAGAAGAAGGTTTAAAATTTTTTACAGGTTTTGCATATGTAATTAATGCAATGCGTAAATGTCCGAAGTTTATAATAGCACGTATACAGGGGAAATGTGTAGGTGGCGGAGTTGGCCTTGCCGCTGCAGCAGATTATGCCATTGCTGTTGAAGGAGCAGATGTTAAACTGAGTGAACTCGCTTTTGGCATAGGACCCTTTGTAGTAGGCCCTGCTGTAGAAAGAAAAATCGGGACAGCCGCTTTTAGTGCTTTGGCAATAGATGCGGCTGTATGGAGAAATAGTGATTGGGCAAAAAGAAAAGGTTTGTTTGCAGAAGTGCATGAAAATATTGATAACATGGATGAATCGATAAAAAGACTTGCACAACATTTATCGCATTATAGTCCGGAAGCAATGTCAGAAATGAAAAAAATCTTTTGGAAAAATACAGAACATTGGGATGTCTTACTCAAAGAAAGAGCTGCTATAAGCGGAAGGTTAATACTGAGTAATTTTTCCAAGTCTGCAATAGAAAAATTTAAAACAAAAGCTTAAATAAAAACCTCGGTTAAAAGTAACCGATATTTTTATTTGAAACAGGATTTCTTATGTTAAGTTATTCCACATAATTCTTTTTTTGTGGGAATAAATTATGAATGATTGCTGTTCCATATGCTTTTATCGTATCTATATTATTTACGACAGATTTTGATGCTGTTTGGCTAAGCAGACTGCTGAAAATTTTTTTCCCCGCAGATCCTGCAGCAGCACCCCCAACCAACTTGTTAGTAAGCAAACCAACCCCAATGCTGCCGGCTGTTTTTAAAACAGAGCTAATTATACCTGCCGGTGCAATATTTTCTATGGCGGATTTAATAATGTTAGAGGGTTTGAAACTTTCTGCAGTATTGTGAAACTGTATTATAAGCTCCTGTTCTTGTAGTTTTTTTTGAGCTTCAAGTTTTTCGATTGCTTCTTTTAATTCTTGCCGATTATTTATACGCATTATTTTGCAATTTTTTTAATAATCACATTAGAAATTGGTTCTCTGATCCACTTGTTTCTAAAGAGATAAAATAGGGTTCCTATTATCAAATAAAATCCTGTCAAAACAAAAAAGCCGTAATAGCTTTTCCCAAGCATGCTTCCCAAATAAAGACCTAATCCAATATTGAGCATAATTAAAATAAAACTAAAAAAAGTAATCAGAATTAAGCGAGTTACAAGCGACGATATAACATCGGATGATTTTTCTGCAGTTTTTAATTTAGTGATCTCAATTCTCGTTTCAAGGTAATCTCCGGCTTTTTCAAACAAGGTTTCAATATGGTTACTTTGCTGTTCCATTAAATAGTTTTTTGTTTTGACAGGGTTTATTCAACGCTTCTATTTTTTATCCAAAATTTCTTTTTGCCTCATTTTCTTTTTCAAGAATTTCATTTGCTTCTTTTCTTATGCTGTCATACTTTTCTTTAATGGTTTCTTTAACCTCCCCAAATTTGTTCATCAGATTTTCTCTCATCTTATCTTTTTTCCGGGATAATTTTTTTCTTGTTTCAGCGCCTTTATCAGGAGCTAACAAAATTCCTAAAACTGCACCAACCGCTGCGCCTATTAATATACCTGCTAATAATTTACTCTTGCTCATAGCTTTATTTTTAAAGTTTAATAATAGTTTTCTCCAAATATATTATACCAAAATGTTGCCAAACTTGATAAAGGCAATTATCTGAAATGGATAATCGTATTCAGGCTATTAATTTACAAAAAATAACAGTTATTTCCTAATAAAAATCGGACATATAGGCTATTGTTAACCCTGTTTTGGCAGCATTGATGACTATCTTATATTTTCTGGGTAGTTTATAATAATTGTACTTGCACAACTCCGTGTTCTTTGCCATTTATAACAATACTTAACATATGTTCTCCTGCATAGTGTTTTCTTGTAGAAAGGTCTTTAAATGAATGTTTCCGATTAAAGACAACTGGTATTCCCGGATAGAATACGGTTTCTGTTATCTTAAATATTTTTTTTATAGCTGTAGTAAACTCTGCAAAAAAGGGTTCGTTATAAATTTCTTTTAAAAGCGCAGCCATAAGATCAAATTATTTATTAATGTAAAACAAGCAAAAAATTCTATATAAAAGCAATTGTTTGTAGTGGGAAAGATTTTTTAGTTCAGAATCTTAGCAGCTCAAGTAAAAGCCCCATAAAAAAATATTAAAGAAAGTTGTTAGGTTGCTTTTATGTAGAAAAAATATCACATTGTATAATAAACACAAGTGTTTTATACTAAAAAATGGATGTATTCTCTAAAATTGGCAGTAAAAATCACCTCATTATTACCCAGTTGGGCTGAAAAAGCTCCCTAAACCAGTAAAATATTTTATTTTTTATTCAAAAATCATCGTATCATTGCATTGGAATCGGTTGGGCGATTATCCCATATCTCTTGCTTCAATAGTACAACCTCTTCCATCAGTTTTTATTTTCAACTTTATTTTTTTAAGGAACAATCACAGCGGACTTTTTGAACAACGCATTTCTCAATACTATATGTACGACATATCTCAACTGAACGAATTGCTCGTTCCTGAACTGCATGATATAGCAGAGCAGCTAGACATATCAAACTCAAAAAAAATGAATAAGCAAGAATTGGTTTCCACCATTCTTGATAAACAAAACATTATGGCAACAGATAATAAATTACCAGAAGGAGAAAAACCTAAACGCAAACGTATAGCCAAGCCAGGCGTAGAAAACGAAGTAGCTTCACCGGTGCAGGATGAACTTTTAAAAAAAGAAGCGATTGTTGCCCCTAAAAAAGTTTTGGTAGAAAAGAAACCCTTAAAAAAGCAAAAACCAGACCCTGAAGTTGTTTTAGAGGAAGAGGAAGAAGAAGATCTTCAGCCTATCACCAGTGAGCAAACAACCATACCGGCGGCAATAGCTCAAATGCTTGCTGCCGAAGATGAAGTGCAACAACCCGAAGTTGATATGGATGATGATGATGATGAACTTGAAGAAAGCCCCAATCGTCCAAACAATGCACGCACATTTCAGCCGAAACAGCAACCTGTCTTTAATATAGAGTTTGATGGCGTTGTTCCTGGCGAAGGTGTTTTAGAAATGATGCCCGATGGTTATGGTTTCCTTCGCAGCAGCGATTATAATTATTTATCTTCTCCTGATGATATTTATGTGTCTCCATCACAAATAAAATTATTCGGACTTAAAACGGGTGATACCGTATTTGGTTCTGTTCGTCCTCCGAAAGAGGGTGAAAAATATTTTGCTTTATTAAAGGTTACTACCATTAATGGAAAGAGCCCCGAAGAAGTAAGAGACCGTGTGCCGTTCGATTATCTCACACCCTTGTTTCCTTTCGAGAAAATGAACCTGTGTACAAAGTCGGATAATTACAGTACTCGTATCATGGACCTATTTACCCCCATTGGTAAAGGGCAGCGTGGATTGATTGTAGCGCAGCCTAAAACAGGTAAAACCATGTTATTGAAAGAGCTTGCTAATGCTATTGCTGAAAATCATCCAGAATGTTATCTGATGATTGTATTGGTAGATGAAAGGCCGGAAGAGGTGACCGATATGGAACGTAGCGTAAAAGCAGAGGTAATTGCTTCAACTTTTGATGAACCGGCAGAAAAACACGTAAAAGTTTCTACCATTGCCTTGCAAAAAGCAAAAAGACTGGTAGAGTGTGGCCACGATGTGGTGATATTATTGGACTCAATTACTCGTTTGGCAAGGGCTCACAATACCGTGGCTCCAAGTAGTGGTAAAGTATTAAGTGGTGGTGTGGAAGCTAATGCAATGCAAAAACCCAAACAGTTTTTTGGAGCTGCCCGTAAAATTGAAAACGGCGGATCATTAACCATCATTGCTACAGCCTTGGTTGATACCGGCAGTAAAATGGACGAGGTTATCTTTGAAGAATTTAAGGGTACAGGTAATATGGAATTGCAGTTGGAGCGTAAACTTTCTAATCGTAGAATTTACCCAGCTATCGATATCGTGGCATCCAGCACAAGAAGAGACGACTTGTTGTTAGACAAAGATACTTTCCAGCGTATGTGGGTATTGCGCAAACATATGGCCGATATGAACCCAGAAGAAGCGATCAATACTTTATTGAAAAACATGAAGGGTACTAAAAATAATGCAGAATTTTTAACTTCAATGAACGGCTAAGACACGTTAATTTAAAACGCTGTAGATTTTTGAGCGTGAACAATAATATTTAATAGAAAACTGCCGGCTAAACCGGCAGTTTTTTTATTCTCAAGGCATCCCCCCCGTAATACTCCTCCCATTTTTATCTTTTTAAAATAAAAGGATAAAAATTACGTTCTATTTATATCCTATCACCCAAAAATCACTCTTATGAAATTAATCAGACTCTTACTGGTAATTTCTTTTTTTCACAGCTCTGTGTTTTGTCAAGATATTACCGGCCTTTGGACAGGCACCATTTACAATGACTCTTCTCAACAATATTATCAGTATGAAATAGGTATTGGTAAAGAAAATGGCAAATACATTGGATATTCTCATACCTGGTTTGTAATAGAGGGTAAAAAATTTTACGGAGTAAAAAAACTCAAAGTAAAAATTGCTTCCGATGGAAAAATTGTTATCCAAGACGGAGAGCTTCTGCTGAACAACTATTCAGTAAAGCCAAACAAAGATATTAGGCAATTAAATATACTCGACTTTCAAAAAGAAGCTAACGATGAAGTATTAACTGGTCTTTTTGTAACCAATCGGACAAAAGAATTTTTACCGATAACCGGAAAAATTAATTTAAAAAAAACCAGTTTTTTCACACAAAGTGATCTGGTTCTTCATTTGCAATTAATAGGGAAGGGGCAGGAATTATCTTTCATTAATTCAGGTGCAGAACCATTGGTACTAAACGAAAGATAGGTTTGATGTTAAATATAGCTTGTTGCAAAATAGTATAGAAAAATGGCTGTTTTATCGGCCATTTTTTGTGGATACAACTGTAAAAACAACCGAAAATATTAAATACCGATGCACCCAATTAAATATGCTTTAAATTAGCGGCAATAATTATTATGTCGGTTAAAAAAATATTAATAGAAGAATTTTTTGAGCTAGCTCAACACTTGCCTGTTTTTGATGTTCGCAGTCCTGGTGAATATAAACTTGCACAAATTCCGGGAGCATATAGTTTGCCATTATTTAGCGACGAAGAAAGAAAAGTTGTGGGTACGGCATATAAACAACAGGGAAAACAAAAAGCCATCAAGTTTGGCCTAGATTATTTTGGGGTAAAAATGAAGGAAATCGTAGAGGAGGTTGAAAATATTGTGAAGTTCCATAAACAAGAATTACTGACGAGTTTTTCCGAACAAGTTGATCAAAACCGCATTATTGTTCATTGTTGGCGTGGAGGTATGAGAAGTGGAGCTGTTTCTTGGCTATTGGATCTTTATGGTTTTGAAGTGTATATT
>CANNJE010000026.1 GCA_947504605.1 Chitinophagaceae bacterium | reverse complement strand
TTCTTTTACGGCTTTGTTGTAATCAGCCTCCGCTAACAGGAATTTATTTTTATCTCCATAAATACTTGGATCTGCCAGCGCAGCCTCCAAGGTAGACTTATTACTATTCAGCTCTACCAACTTTGTTTCCAACTGGCCAAAACGGCTTTTAATTTTTTGAAGTTCTTTTTTTGTTTCGTTGTCCAGCGTTTTAGGTACAGCTTTTTCAACCTTTACAGGAGCCTGCTTCACTTCTGTTTTTACTTTAGACTTTTCAAGACGCTCTGCCTCAGCTTCTGCTTTAGCCCTACGTTCTTTCCAGTCTTCCCATTCTGCATAGGTGCCTTTAAACTCTCTAATTTTTTTATCTTCAATCTCCCATATTTTATTGGCAATCCTGCTGATAAAATAACGATCATGACTCACTAGTATCAAACTGCCTTCATATTTATTCAAAGACTCCACCAATAAATCCACTGAGTGAATATCAAGGTGGTTCGTAGGTTCATCTAGCATTAGAAAGTTGGCCTTGCTCACAATTGTTTTTGCAAGTGCTACACGGGCCTTCTCTCCACCACTCAATACTTTAATTTTTTTCTCTACTGCTTCTCCGCTAAATAAAAACGCACCAAGCAAAGACCTTAACTCAAGATCTGTTTTTCCACTGCGGGCATCTTTTAATTCTTCCAGTACATCATTGTTTTGGTTCAGTGCTTCCAACTGGTGCTGTGCATAAAATGCTTCTACCACATTATGGCCCCATTCCCGTTGTCCTTCATAAGTTTCAGTTCCGGCAATGATCCGAAGTAAAGTTGATTTACCTTTACCATTCGCACCAATCAATGCAATCTTATCGCCACGGTCAATTTCTGCACCGGTATTTCTTACAATTTCAATTTCTTTAAAACTTTTATTTACATGCTTTAATGTACAGATTATTTTGCCCGGTTGTTTTTCTACTGCAAAATTGATCCGCATATTGGGCCTTTCAATTTCTACATCCTCAATCCTATCTAACTTTTCTAATCGTTTTACGATACTCTGTGCTGCTGCAGCTTTACTGGCTTTTGCTTTAAAGCGTTCCACAAATCTTTCATTCTGCCTAATATAATCCTGCTGATTTTCAAATGCTTTTTTCTGCATGTCTATTCTTACTTCTTTTTCCTGCATATAGTAAGAATAGTTGCCGGTATAAAAATGCAGTTTCTGTTGATAGAGTTCTACAATTTTAGTAACCATTCTGTCAAGGAAAAAACGGTCATGCGATACAATGACCACAGCACCCTGGTAGTGGATCAGGTATTTTTCCAACCACTCAATACTTGGCATATCAAGGTGATTCGTAGGTTCATCCATCAACAACACATCGGGAGCCTGCAAAATCATTTTTGCCAGCAACACCCTCATGCGCCAACCTCCACTAAAATTTTTATAAGGTTTTTTTAAATCAGCATTGCTAAAACCAAGGCCCTGTAAAATTTCTTCGGTACGGTGATGAATGCTGTAACCATCCAGCACATCCATTTCATGTAACTTTTCAGAATATTCCATCGCCAAGTCTTCATCTCCCGTTTTCTCCAGTTCCAGTGCAATGGCATCTAATTCCTTTTCGAGTTGTTTTACTTTTTCAAAAGCTCCCAATGCCACTTCAAGGATTGAATCTTCTGTGTCAAATCCTAAAAGATCCTGGTGCAGAAAACCAATACTGGTTTCTTTTCCTTTTTCTATGGTGCCTTTAGCCGGGCTGTATTGACCGGTTAAAACTTTAAATAAGGTTGATTTGCCGGTACCGTTATATCCAATTAATCCTATTCTTTCGTTTGGTTGTATATGCCAGGTGGCATCTTCCACAATCGTTCTTGCTCCAAATTCAAAAGTTACATTCTGTAAACCTAATAACATCTCTAATTTATTTTAATATGATTTTTTTGCAAATCTAACTGAATCGCAAAACTATTAAGTGGGTTTATTGTTATAAAATCGCGAATAAGTAAGTTTTTTTGAAATACTTCTTCCATATTGCCTGTTAGTACGATAACATACCATTTATAAAAACCATACATGAGCCATTCATTTGAAAATGTTTATGGCTTAACTTTGTGAAAAAATATTGAATATGAAGAAATTTGTTGCATTTGCATTGTTACTAATTGCTGCTTTCAGCATTTATTGGTTTATTCTGCGCCCAAAAAACAATCCTGTTCAAGAAGAAAAGCAACAAGCAATTGCGGTAAAAAAACATTCAGATGGTTTTAATAATTCCATCGATCGGTTAATGAATGCCTATTTCAGTGTTAAAGATGCATTTGTGGAATCAGATACGGTTAAGGCAAAAGAAAATACCCTTCTGTTCATTAGTCTCCTTGACAGTATTCCTGTAGCTGAACTGGATAAAGATTCGCTCATGATAGCTGAAACCGCCAAACTTACGATTGTTGATTTAAAGGCCAATGCCCTTTCCTTGCTTCAGCAAACCGATATAACAGAAATGCGCCAGGATTTTAGAACCCTATCAGATATGTTATATCCGAGTTTCTTTAAAGTAATCAATTATGAAGGGCCAACCTTGTTTTTGCAAAACTGCCCCATGGCTTTTGGTACAGATAAAGATGCCAACTGGATCAGCAACAGCAACGAAGTAATCAATCCATATCTTGGTAAAAAACATCCGGAATTTAATGCTACAATGCTTAACTGCGGGGAGGTAAAAGACAGTATTGTAAATTCAAAATAAATGTTGTTCCGACATATACCCATGAAAAAAATTTCCTTTCTAATTTTATTGTTGTTGGTAAGTACCTTGCTAACAGCTCAAAAAAAATATACACTCAGCGGTTATATCAAAGATGCCGGTAGTGGTGAGACACTTATTGGAGCTTCCGTGTCTGTTAAAGGGAAGGGCATCAATAGCAATCAATATGGTTTTTATTCCATCACTTTAGTAGAGGGTGACTACAGTTTTATATGTTCCTTTGTTGGCTATAAGTCTCAGCAGTTTAAAATAAATTTAAAAGCAGATAGCCTGGTAAATTTTTCTCTGTTGTCTGGTACCGCTCTTAGCGAAGAAGTAATTGTTACAGCCAAAAAACGGGACAACAATATTAAAAATGCACAGATGGGGAAAGTTACGTTACCCATCGAACAAATAAAATCTATTCCTGCATTTTTGGGAGAAGTAGATTTGTTAAAAGTGGTACAATTACTTCCCGGTATTCGTAATGCAGGAGAGGGTAGTGCAGGCATTTATGTAAGAGGCGGGGGCCCCGATCAAAACCTGATTATGCTGGATGATGCAGTGGTTTATAATACAGGGCACCTATTTGGATTCTTTTCTATTTTTAATTCAGATGCCATCAAAAATGTTTCCTTGATTAAAGGAGGAATGCCCGCACAATATGGCGGACGCCTGAGCAGTGTGTTGGATATTTCTATGAAGGAAGGCAACAACCAACAATACCAAATGGAAGGCGGGATTGGTCTTATAGCTTCAAGATTTTCTGTGCAGGGGCCTATAAAAAAAGACAAGTCATCTTTTATTATTTCTGCCCGCAGAACTTATGTAGATGCAGTAGCCAAACCCTTTATCAGCAAGAGCAGCCAGTTTTATGGGTCGGGTTATTATTTCTATGATCTCAATGCAAAATTAAATTATAAGTTCAGCGAAAAAGACCGGCTTTACTTAAGTGGTTATTTTGGAAGAGATGTATTCGATTTCGTTAATGGCCGACAAAGCCTGAACGTAAATATTCCCTGGGGCAATGCTACCGGATCACTAAGATGGAACCATGTTTTTAATAATAAATTGTTTGCAAATACCACTGCAGTTTACAACGATTATAAATTTTCTTTTAATGCAGCACAGGATAATTTTTCCGTGAAACTGGCCAGCGGTATCAGAGATCTAAGTTTAAAACAGGATTTTGATTTTTATCCCTTCTCCAATCATAAATTAAAATTCGGCGCTTTGTATACCTACCACCGTTTTACCCCATCGGTCGTAAGTGGCAGGCAGGACTCCATTCAGTTTAATCCCTTAAACGCACAGGTTAAATTTGCGCACGAAGCTGCTCTTTATGTTCAGGATGATTGGGAGATCAATGACAAATGGAATATCAATGCAGGCCTTCGTTACAGCGGCTTTCAGCAAATAGGGGCATATAAAATTTACCAAACAGATATCAACGGCAACCGTACCGATAGTACCATTTTTAAAAAAGGGGAACCCGTAAAAACTTATGGTGGTTTAGAGCCGAGATTAACCATACGGTACAGTATCAACGAAGAAACTTCTGTAAAAGCTTCTGTTACCCACAATCTTCAATACATACACTTGGTAAGCAATGCAGGAACAACATTGCCTACCGATCTTTGGGTGCCCAGTACCTATAAAGTAAAACCACAAACAAGTTGGTTATACGCTGCCGGCCTGTTTAAGAATTTTAAAAACAATATGTTTGAAACATCCCTTGAACTTTATTTTAAGGATTTGCAAAATCAGATTGAGTACAAAGAAGGATACACCCCCAATTCGATTGATGATACAGAAAATGAATTCGTTTTTGGCAAGGGTTGGAGTTATGGTTCAGAAATATTTGTAAATAAAGTAAAAGGAAGACTCACCGGTTGGGTGGGCTATACCCTCAGCTGGACCTGGAGAAGATTTGTTGACCTGAATTTTGGCGAAAAATATCCGGCTAAATATGACCGCAGAAATGATCTAAGTGTAGTGGCCATGTATAAGTTGAACGACCGCTGGAAAATTTCAGGAACATTTGTTTATGGAACCGGTAATGCAGCTACATTGCCGCAACGTTTTTATATTGTTGGTGGCGTACTAACGCAGGAGTATAGCCGCATCAATCAATACCGTTTGCCTGCCTATCATCGGATGGATTTGAGCGCCATCCTGCAAGGCAAAAAAAATGACAAAAGGAAATTAAAAACCGAATGGGTATTTTCTTTGTACAATACCTATAGCCGTCAGAATCCCTATTTTATTTATTATGATCAAACGGGCAATCCTTATGATGGTACCCTGCAGATACAGGCAAAACAGGTATCTATATTCCCCGTCATACCGGCAGTGACCTGGAATTTTAAGTTTTGATTTTTTATTGACTTCATAAAGATTGAACTGTTACCTATCAAATATACTTTCCAACTGATCAATCTTTCAACTCTTCATATATTAATAAAAAATAGATTCGTTTGCCAAAAACATGGCAAAGCGTTTTGATCTTAGGAATGTTTTTAAAGTTTTTGAGATTGCTGTACTAGAAGCTTTGGGAAGGATAAGTCTATACAAGCTGTAAATGGAGTTGCAGCTGATTATAGGTAAACGATAAAAGCGTAGGATTAACTCCTTGCAGCAGGGGATTGGCTGTATGAATACTGATTAGAACCTAAATTTTAGCAAGAATCATTATTTCTTTTTCACGAATCTGATTGTTCCGCTTTTTTGTAAATCGGATGTAATACGCACTTCGTAGCGTTTGCTGCCGTCTGTTACAACCATCAAAGCCGTATTGGGTGCAATGGTTCCCAGGTTTTCGGCATACATCACCAATTCATTTTCATCTTCCAGTTCGTTTTTTGGGATTCGGATGGAGAGTGGCTGGGTGGTTAATTTTTTTCTGGTGACCAGCAGTTTTCCATTCAGAAAAAGAGATACACTGTCGCCATCCACTTCTCCATTATCGTAGAGGTCTATTTTAATGTTTTCCGTTTCTACTTCAATGGTTTTTAAAACGGTGGTACTTCTTTTTTCAAAAAACAAACCTGGGGTTGTTATGGTGGGTTGTGCAAGTTTTATATTAGGTTCTTTGATCGTTTCGGTAGGTTTTAAAGGAGCTTCTTTTTTAGGTAAAACAGCATTGGAAATGGTTGTTTTCGGTTTAACGGTTACCGGTTTTGTATTGTTTGTTAGCGACTTGTTTTTATCTGAGAGGTCAGGTAGGTTTTTGTTGGAAGAAGCCGTATAGACTTTTGGATTGGATTTTACAAGAGGAGATTTAAATCCGGGGATTGTTTTGGCAAGTGAGCGCCTACTTAGGTTTGTAATACCATAACCACAATTTCCTTTTTGATTGGGGGCTGGAGACCAATTGCCTTCAAGGGTTTCATCTCCGTTGGTATTTTTAAAGTAGGTTAATTTATGGATCTGAAAGCAGTTGTTTATTTCTGCCGGTACATTTGTTTTTGTTCTTTCAACTTCTTTAATCTCAATAGATTTATTTTTTTTGTTTAGTATCCCTTCTAGTCTGCAAATGGTAAAAAATCTTTTTCCACCTTCTGTGAAGTAAGTATAAGAAAAGCCACTTACTTCCTTACCCTTAAATTCAAGATCCAACACATACTCACATTTATCGCCTCCCCAGCTCATGTACTTGGTACTTTTGTCCATGAATTCGCCTTTCCATTGTCCCCTTAAATTCTGGGAATAAACAACAACGGTTGATTGTAAAAAAAGGAAAGTGAAAAGTAAAAAATGCTTCATTTATAAATCAATTTTTTAAAATCTTGTAGTACTGTCAACAACGGATTGTTTAGTTAGTATCTTCTTTTTTAATTTGCTAAAATGTTTTTTTTTGCTGCCTTTTCTGAAAACAGTTTTTAAAACGGCATTTGATATAAAGTGCCCGGTTACTGATTATGTTTTTTGAATGACTAATATGACTAAAAATACACTTAAAACAAAAATAGTGCTCATTTAACCTCAAAGTTATTGGAGATAAATTTTCCCTTAGCTAATAGTTCGTTAAATTTGCATCTCTAAATTTAGCTTGAAGATAAGATAACATGATAAATATTACACTACCAGACGGATCGGTAAGGACATATCAGGCAGGAACATCTGCTCTTGATATTGCAAAATCTATCAGCGAAGGCCTGGCCAGAAAAGTACTGGCAGCCAGCGTTAATAAAGAAGTGTGGGACGCTACAAGGCCCATTAACACAGATGCTACGCTGCAATTACTCACATGGGATGATACAGATGCCAAATCTACTTTCTGGCATTCAACGGCCCATTTAATGGCAGAAGCCGTAGAAGCAACTTTTCCCGGCGTTAAGTTCTGGGTAGGCCCGGCTTTGGACAGGGGTTTTTATTATGATATGGACCTTGGGGATGCAAAAATTACCGAAGATGATCTGGGAATGTTGGAGAAAAAGATGAATGAACTGGCTAAACAAAACAATTTGTTTGTTAGAAAAGCGGTTCCCAAAGCAGAAGCCTTGGATTATTTTGGAGGCAAGGGGGATGAATACAAACTCGATTTGTTACAAAATTTAACCGACGGAGAAATTACTTTTTACACGCAGGGTCAATTTACAGATTTGTGTCGTGGACCACATATTCCACATACCGGCTTTATTAAAGCCATTAAATTAACCAGTGTTGCAGGTGCTTACTGGAAAGGAGATGAAAAGAACAAACAGCTTACCCGTGTTTATGGTATTAGTTTTCCGGCTCAAAAAGAACTGGACGAATACCTAGCCATGCTGGAAGAAGCTAAAAAAAGAGACCACCGCAAACTTGGAAAAGAACTGGGTATCTATACCATGGATGATGATGTGGGACAAGGTTTGCCTTTATGGCTTCCAAACGGAACCGTTATTATAGAGGAACTGGAAAAGCTGGCTAAGGAAACAGAAAATGCAGGTGGTTATAAGAGGGTGGTTACGCCGCATATTGCCAAAGAAAGTATGTATCTCACTAGTGGGCATTTACCTTATTATGCCGATAGTATGTTCCCTCCAATGGAATTGGATGGTACCAAATATTACCTGAAAGCAATGAACTGTCCACATCACCATAAGATATTTGATGCGGAACCTAAAAGCTATAAAGACCTTCCTTTCCGTATTGCAGAATATGGAACCTGCTACCGTTATGAACAGAGTGGCGAATTGTTTGGTTTGATGCGGGTGCGCTGCCTGCATATGAACGATGCACATATTTATTGCAGTAAAGAACAGTTTGCAAAGGAATTCAGGGCGGTGAATGATATGTATATCAAATATTTCAAGATATTTGGCGTAGATAAATATGTGATGAGGCTTAGTTTACATGATCCTGCCAAACTGGGTCAGAAATACGTGAATGAGCCGGAATTATGGAAAGAAACAGAGGCAATGGTTAGGGAAGTGTTGATTAGTTATAATATTCCCTATATAGAAGTGCAGGATGAAGCGGCTTTTTACGGCCCTAAAATTGATGTACAGATATGGAGTGCTATTGGACGTGAATTTACATTGGCCACCAACCAGGTAGATTTTAACAGTGGCAACAAGTTTAAACTGAGTTATACTACGCAGGATAATACTACGGATGTGCCTTTAATCATTCACAGGGCACCTTTGGGAACCCATGAAAGATTTATTGGATTCCTGTTGGAGCACTATGCGGGCAAGTTCCCTGCATGGTTGGCACCGCTTCAAGTAAAGATTTTGCCGATCAGTGATAAATTCATGGATTATGCAAATACAATTTTGGAAACGCTGAAAAATGCTGATATTCGTGCAGAGATTGACGATAGGAACGAAAAGATAGGCAAAAAGATCAGGGATACCGAGTTGGCAAGGGTGCCTTATATGCTGGTTGTAGGCGAAAAAGAAATGAATGAAGGAAAAGTGGCGGTTCGCAGACAGGGCAAGGGCGATTTAGGGGTAAAAGGACTGGAAGAATTTACAGCAGATTTGAGCCGTGAAATCAAGGAAAGAAGAGGGGAAGAAAAGGCGGAAGGATAAATAGCCGAAAATCTTGTAAGGATAATTTAAAGATTTGTGTAATTATATTTATATATTTAATACATCAAAAATATTTCCGTTAATCGTGAAATAAGCATAAACAACATTGTAAACTAATAAAATTAAATGGCATTTCCACCCAGACAACCGAGGGGCACGTTTAACCCTCGTTTTAAAAAAGAACAACAACAGGAACACCGTACCAATCACATGATAAAAGTACCCGAGGTACGATTGGTGGGCGAGAATCTTGAACCGGGCATTTTTCCTACAATGGAGGCTTTAAAAATTGCACAGGGCCAGGGCCTTGATTTGGTGGAGATTTCACCGGGTGCAACTCCTCCGGTTTGCAGAATTATTGATTACAATAAATTTCTGTACGAAGAAAAAAAGAAGAAAAAGGAAATGAAAGCGAAAGCCAAAACCAGTGAGGTTAAGGAAATTCGTTTTACACCGAATACGGATGATCATGATTTTGAATTTAAAGTAAAACATGCCGAAAAATTCTTAAAAGATGGTGATAAAGTAAAAGCACACGTTCAGTTTAAGGGCCGTGCCATCATGTTTAAAGAAAGAGGCGAGTTATTGCTTTTGAAATTTGCAGATAGTTTGAAAGATGTTGGTGCATTGGAAGGTATGCCAAAAATGGAAGGCAAAAGGATGCTGGTAATGTTTGCACCAAGAACACAGAAACCTAAAAAAGGATCTGAATTGGGCAGATTAATCAAAGAAGATAAAGTGCCGAAAGAAGAAGAGCCTGCAGTTGCAACCGAAGAACCGAAAGCGGAATAAAGTAAGTAAAGTTTATACAGTAAACGGGGAACCAGGGTTTCCCGTTTTTTTTATTAGGGGCGCAGTACCAATCATTCCTGTATTAAATTCGTTCAGGAGGGAAATTGATTTTAAAAAAATGGATATCAGTCTTAACAAATACATCAGTGATAGTGGTTTCTGCAGCAGACGGGAAGCAGACCGGTATATCGAAGAATGCAGGGTTACAATCAATGATAAAGATGCGCAAAAAGGCAATCGAGTATCTGAAGGTGATATCGTAAAAATTGATGGAGAATCAATTAAAAAGAAAAAAACTGCCGTTTATTTATTACTCAATAAACCCAAAGGAGTAACCTGTACTACCGATCTGAAAGACAAAACGAATATTGTAGATTTTGTAAATTACAAAACAAGAATATTTCCAATAGGTAGGCTGGACAAGCTTTCTGAAGGATTGATTTTTCTAACCAATGATGGTGATATCGTCAATAAAATTCTCAGGGCAGGGAATGGGCATGAGAAGGAATACATTGTTAGTGTAGACAAACCAATCAATACCGAATTCATTAATAAGATGCGTAACGGGGTGAAAATTCCGGGAGCTATTACGCAAAAATGTTTTGTAAAACAGGAAGGGGATAACCGCTTTAGGATTGTACTGACTCAGGGATTAAACAGGCAGATTCGTAGAATGTGCGAGGCATTGGGTTTTAGGGTTACGTCTCTTAAAAGAATTAGAATCATGAACATTAGTGTTAGCGGACTTCAGCCGGGTAAATGGCGATATTTTACTCCTCAAGAGATCAATGCCATTAACGAAATGCTGCAGTTTAGCAGTAAAACGGATGATGGGGAAGGAATGGGAGAATAACCATTATTATTCCTCCATATTTGAATGCTGTTTTTTGATAATTTTTGGAGCAGCCGCTTTCGAAAAGTTTTATTATACATTTGCAAACACAACTATTTTTTAAAAATACGTAAAACTAAATGGGCCTTATCAATAAAATTTTATACAAGAGTTTAAGTCAGCGCAACTATTTAAAATTTTTAAATACCTCTTTTCTCTCTTTGTATAATATGGGACTTTTAAAAAGAAATCCCAAATATCAGTATCATTATTTTGCTAAAAACCTGGTGAATGCCGGGGATACGGTTATTGATTTAGGAGCCAATCTTGGTTATTATTCCAATCTGTTTCAGGAATGGGTAGGAGCGGAGGGGAAATTGTATGCAGTTGAGCCTGTAATACCTTTTAATGAAATATTGCAATGGAGATTAAAGGATAAAAAGCAGGTCACTATTTTCCCTTATGCATTGGGAACAGAAGAAAAAGACATCACCCTGGTGATACCTAAAAACCTGAGTTACCTTTCTACCGGTTTGCCAAATGTTTATGACAGTGATACTCATGGAAACCTTGATGAGTATGGGTTTAAGTTTGAAGCGAAAATGAAGAAGGGGAGTGATTTGTTTAAAAATCTGGATAGGCTTGATTTCGTAAAATGCGATATAGAAGGTTATGAAGAATATGTTTTGCCTGAACTGGAAGAGGTGCTTGTAAAATTCAAACCTATCATACAGGTAGAGACCTGGGGCCCACATAAAAAAGTGGTAGAAGGTTTTTTACAGGGGATTGGTTATTCGGTCTTTTACCTCGAGAACGGTAAACTACAATCCACAGCAGCAGGTCATCCTGATACGGTGGTAGATTTCATTTTTGTACATCCCGAAAATGTGTTGGCAAGAAATAAAATTGCATCTTTTAGATAGAAAAAAGGGCTTTCTTTAGAAAGCCCTTTTTTTATGAATATGTTTGATTTAAGTATGTTCTAACTGGCCTTCCCATTTACTCACAGCTGCTGTAGCCAAAGCATTTCCCAAAACGTTGGTCATGGTTCTGCCCATATCGCAAAAAACGTCGATGGCCAAAATCAGTCCAACACCTTCTGGAGGGATACCAAACATAGCACCTGTTGCTAACACCACCACTAGTGAGGCTCTTGGAACACCTGCAATACCTTTGCTGGTTACTAAAAATACCAACAACATAATGATCTGTTGGCTCACATCTCCTGTGATAGAAGTGATATTATAAGCCTGTGCAATAAACATGCTGGCGAATGTCATATACATCATGCTGCCATCGAGGTTAAAAGAATATCCCAGTGGCAAAACAAAACTTACAATTTTATTATTACAGCCAAAGCGTTCCATTTCTTCCACCAATTTTGGATAGACTGCTTCACTGCTGGCAGTGCTAAATGCGATTGACATCGGAGAACTGATTCTTCTCAGTAAAACAGGCAGTCGCTTTTTCAAAAACAGGTAACCAACAAATAGGAGGATGATCCAGAGTAATATAAGGCCTATATAAAAATCCCTGATATAGAATCCAAAAGTAGCCAGAATGCCTAATCCATTAACTGAAATAGCAGCAGCCATTGCGCCAAATACTCCAAAGGGCGCCAGGTACATTACATAAGTTACCATTTTAAGCACCACATGTGCCAAAGAATCCAGTGCATGGATGATGGGTTCTCCTTTTTTGCCAACAGCAGTTAAAGCAATTCCGAAAAAGATGGAGAATATGACCAATTGTAAGATTTCATTGGTGGCCATTGCTTCCACAACACTTCTTGGAACAACATGTTCCACAAATTTTTGCAGGGAGAATCCTTTTGATTTTTCGAGTAAGTCGTTTACCGAAGCCATATCCGAATGAGAAATATCGGCACCAACGCCTGGTTTAAATAAATTAACCAATACCAAGCCTAGGCCTAATGATACCAGCGAAGCGGTAATAAACCAAAGCATGGCTTTTCCACCCACCCGGCCAACTGTTTTCATATCGCCCAGTTTGGCTATACCCACCACTAGGGTGGCAAAAACAATGGGCGCAATAATCATTTGCACCATTCTTAAAAAAATGGTGGTTAGTAATTTAATATTATCGGCAAATGCTTTCCTGGTTTCGGGGCTATAATTTTCGTGTACAAAATAGCCGGCTATGATACCCAGTATCATAGCGATGATAATGTACAGGGTAAGTTTGCTTTTTTTGGTAGGTTGATTGGTTGGTTCCATTATATAAATAATTGAAGCACAATATAATATTTTAAGTTTTAAAATATCAAAGGCTTTGGAAACTAAACGCTGAAGCTTGCTGTAAAAGCAGCTTTTAATCAAATAAAGGCTATTTTTGCAGCTAATCAGGCCAAATTTTGAGATAATTGTTTATTAGTTGTCGATTAATCTTGCTAATTAGCTTAAATTCCTTACCTTTGCCGCCCGAAAAGAGCAATCTTTTCATTTATTCATTTCCCACATGGCTCAAAAAGTTCCCATCATTTTGGGGCGCCAGCAGGGAGTAACTAATTAATAAGTTATATAATGCCAAAGGTTAAAACCAACAGTAGCGCAAAAAAGCGCTTCAAAGTTACCGGGTCAGGTAAAATTACTTTCCAAAAAGCTTTTAAACGTCACATCCTTACTAAAAAATCTACCAAACGCAAGCGTGCAATGCGTAAAGACGGTGTGGTAGCTGATAGTAATATGCATTTTGTAAGACGTTTATTGGGTTTGAAATAAACAGAAAGAATTTTATCAACTATTAACTTTTTAAAAAATTAAGATATGCCACGTTCAGTAAACGCAGTAGCCAGTAGGGCCCGCCGCAAAAGAATTTTAAAAGCTGCCAAAGGTTATTATGGTAAGCGTAAAAATGTATATACCGTTGCGAAAAACGTAATGGAAAAAGGTTTAACGTATAGCTACGTTGGCCGTAAATTAAAAAAGCGTGAATACCGCACATTGTGGATTGCACGTATCAATGCAGCTGTAAGAGCTGAAGGAATCACTTATAGCGAATTCATTCATAAACTTGCCACTAAAAATATCGATCTTAACCGTAAGGTTTTGGCTGATTTGGCAATGAATGAGCCAGAAGCGTTTAAAGCTTTGGTAGCATCTGTAAAGTAATATATATTACTAAATAGTTATAAGCCGTTCCGATTTTTCGGGACGGTTTTTTTATGATTAATTCATTTGGTAAATAATATCTTTGCAACGCATTTTTTTTAATAAATCTTTTTAAATAAGCATTTTACGCTAATGAACAATACGTACAATAGCCTGGTTCAGCAAACCTTTAATTTCCCTCAGGAGGGTTTCAAATTGAAGGATAGTTATTTGCAGTACAATGATGTAGATATCAAAGCACTGATTGATAAACATGGAACACCATTAAAGCTTTCTTATTTACCTAAGATTGGCATGCAGATTAATAAGGCCAAGCAAATGTTTGCCAATGCTATTAAAAAGCATAAGTACGAGGGGGAGTATCATTATTGTTATTGTACCAAAAGTTCGCATTTTAGTTTTGTAGTAGAAGAAACACTGAAGCACAATGTGATGCTGGAAACTTCTTATGCCTATGATATTGATATCATTAATTCCTTGTATAAGCGTAAAAAATTAAATAAAGACATCCATATTGTATGCAATGGATTTAAGCAGAAAAATTATACATCCCGGATTGCAAAACTGATTAATGATGGCTTCAAAAATGTGATTCCCATTTTAGATAATAAGGAAGAGCTGAACATGTATAAACGTAATATCCGCACAGGAGAGCCGTTTAAATTAGGTATCAGAATTGCTGCGGAAGAAGAACCTTCTTTTCCTTTTTATACGTCAAGGCTTGGCATGAAAGCCAAAGATGTATTGGGATTTTATGTAGATGAAATTGAAGGGTATGAAGATAAGTTTCAATTAAAAATGCTGCATATCTTTTTAAACAAAGGGATCAAGGATGATATTTATTACTGGAGTGAATTGCAGAAAAGTGTAACCTTATACTGTCAGTTAAAAAAGATCTGTCCTGAACTGGATTCAATTAATATCGGCGGCGGATTTCCAATAAAACATTCTTTGGGTTTTGATTATGACTATCAGTTTATGATCAATGAAATTGTGGGTAATATTAAAAATGCCTGTAAAAAAGCCAAAGTACAAATGCCAAATATTTATACAGAGTTTGGCAGTTTTACCGTAGGTGAAAGTATGGCGCATATTTACAGTGTTATTGGAGAGAAGGTTCAAAATGACCGGGAGACCTGGTATATGATTGATTCTTCTTTTATAACAACATTGCCAGATACTTGGGGTATTGGCGAAAAGTTTTTAATGCTACCGATTAATAAATGGAACAACGAATACCAGCGGGTTGTATTGGGAGGGATTACCTGCGATGGGCATGATTACTATGATTCGGAAGAGCATATCAATGAAGTGTTTTTGCCAAAAGTAAAAACCACCAATGAAGATGAGCTTGAGTCTAATAAGGAACCTTTGTACGTAGGCTTTTTTCATACCGGTGCATACCAGGATCAGATTAGCGGATATGGTGGTATCAAACATTGTTTAATTCCTTCTCCCAAACATGTTATTATTGAAAGGGATAAAAACGGTAAACTGATAGAATGGGTGTATGCAAAAGAGCAAACATCGCAGAGTATGTTGAAAATATTGGGTTATAAATAAATGATATTTTATTCCAAAAAACTCCATCCTTTCGTAAATCGATTGGATGGAGTTTTTTTTATGCTAATGAAAGTCTTTGTTGTTAAACATTCCTTTATAATACAGGTAATACTTTCCGTCTATTTTATTGCGCCAATATCGTTTGCCTTCCAGGTCATAATAATACCGGCCTTCTACTGATTTGCTTGCCGCTTTATCGTTAACGGTGATAGATGTAGGTACCGGTGTTTTGATGGGGGCTATATAGGCGGACGCTTTTGCTACCGGGTTTTCCGCTTTGGCTGTTTCTGCTTCGGCTGTTTTTGAAGGGGCTGATATTAATGGGGTTATTTTTCTGCTGCAACTTTGCAAAAACAGGAAGCTTGTGGCTATGAAAAGAAAAGAAAGGTATTTTGTCATAAGTTCTTTTAATAGAACTATGCAATTTTAAAACCAAATATGACAGGAGCTTAAATAGTTACTTCTTTTTTTTGGGTTTGTATTTTTTATTAACCTTTGGGTTGTTAAAATAAGCATCTAATTCAGCTTCGTCTGCAAATTCTTCCGAATAAGGGATATCGATTAACTGCACCTGCATTTGTTTTAATTCTTCCCTTGTCTTCCTGGTTTTATTCATGATATCAGGATCTCTTGTGCCCGTTAGCTGGTTGTCTTGAAGCAGGTACTCAAGTCTTTTGATGCTGCTTCTGATAAGGGTAGCTATGTTTTGCTCATAAGTGCTGTTGGGGGCGGAGGCTTCTTTTACAGGAACAAGGGCAACACCAACACTGGGAAGTATTTTGCCGGCTGTTTTCTGGCTTTCGCCCGGAAGGGAAGCCATGATGGTGCCACTAAGTGTAGTTGTTGCAGAGCCAAGGTCAAATCCTGTACGGGTACGTTTCACTTTTTTAATCTTTCTATCCACCAACCTAAAGCTGCTTTTTAGAGAAGTAACATATTTTCTGCTGTCCTGCTGCAAACGTTCAAATTCCAGTACCTGTTGAGGATAGTTGATGTTTTCTTTTACAATAATTTCGATGATGGCTGTATCTGTAACATGAAATTTAGTATTACCAATAAAGTAAAGTTCTAGTTTTTTTGTTTTTTCCTTTTCTGAATCTTTGATAAAATCAAAGGGAGGAGTCCAGGTGAAATCATCGCCACAAATGGTAACCGGGGTGGTAGATTTGATAGGGTAGTTGCTCGTATAGGTTATTTCTTCGATAGGGAAACTTCCGTTGTCGCATTGAATTTTAAAACTAACCGTATCGCCTTCATCTAAATAAAGGGTTTTGCTAACCGTTGGTTTTACTCTGGAAGGAATAATTTCTGTACTGTAAAAAAGCAGGATAAAAGAAGTGTCTACTTTTTCTGTTGGAACATCAAGGTTCTGTACGCTGAGGCTTACTTTATATTCGAAGTCGTATTTAAGTCTACCCGATAAGAAATAAGATTTTTCTGCTTTAAAAGTCAACATCCCATTATCCTTATTGATCTTTAGGCCAACCGGAGAGTTTTTAAGAAACCAGTAATAGTCAGACAGTTTTTTATTGATCTCCAGTTGATATTTTAAAGTAGAGTCTACGTGTAAGGTGAGGTATGGATCTAGGTTTTTAATCCTTAAAATAGTGTCTACTGATTTTACCGGCGTAACAATTGTGTCAACTGGTACCTGTGCATAGCTATATACAGTTATGGATAAAATCAGACAAACGGTCATAAAAATTTTCCTGGTCATCTTATTTTGGGGTCTTGTTTGAAACGAAGATAATTCTTTCAATAAAAACACAGCCATCAATTAAAACCATTTATAGTTAATCTTAACCGTTAGGCTAATCATTCTTTGTAGAATCAAATCAATCCTGCTTATTTTTATTCTATAAAAAAAGTATATGAAATATTTGTTCGTTTTATTTTTGTTTGCAGTCATCAGTTTTAATGCAAAAAGTCAAACTGCCTCCGATTCGGTAAAGGCAGCGGTTAATGAATTGTTTACAGCCATGAAAACCAGCGATTCGGTTTTATTGGTTGGTTGTTTTGCAGACAGTGCAGTACTTCAGACCATTGGTAGAAATAAAGAAAAGCTATTGGTTAAAAATGAATCTGTAAAAGAATTTGCTTCCTCTGTAGCCAAAGCGCCAAAGGGTTCGTTGGATGAGCGTATTGTTTTTGATATGGTAAAAATTGATGGGGTTTTGGCTTCTGTATGGACGCCCTATTCATTTTATTATAAGGGCAATTTTAGTCATTGTGGTGTAAATTCTTTTCAATTGATTAAAACAGACAAGGGCTGGAAGATCCAGTACCTGATAGATACCAGGCGGAAAGCCGGATGTAATTAAAACAGTAACCTCTCCGAGAACAGAGAGGTTTTGCTCTTAATTAAAATAAGCGCATCAACTGTATATCAGTTCTTTATTTAAGAAATGCTGATCTCCTTTGAGGCAGCTTTCAAGATTTCTTTTTTAGGTAGTTCGAGTTTTAAAATGCCATTTTCATACTTGGCAACTATTTTCTCCGCATCAATTTTATCGTCAACGGTAAAGCTGCGTTTAAATGATTTGTAGGAAAATTCTTTGCGGATCATTTTATTTGTTTCGTCCTTTATTTCTTCTTTTTTTTCGGTACTGATGTTCAGTAAATTACCATCAAGCTTTACGATAAAGTCTGCTTTTTCAAATCCGGGTGCGGCCAATTCAATTAGAAAAGCGCTTTCTTTTTCAATGATATTTACCGGAGGAAAATTAAATACATCTTCTCTGAATGTTTTTGCTACGGTAGAAGGGAATTCATTGAATAATTCTTTCATCATTCCGTCGATAGATTTACTAAAGTCATTGTTTACTTTTACGAGTGTCATAGTTGTATTTTTTTTAAGTTTAGAATTATGATTTTATAACAAGTGGTCAAATCCTGTTCCATCTGAAAAATGTAGACAAAATGAAAGTTTTAGTTGTATCGATAAGACATAGTGACACTTTGTTGATAAATAAAACGACATTATGTCTGAATTGTTTTGATTTCTATATTGAAATATTTCGATTTATTTTTGATTTTAAGATTGTAATTTTGCCAATAATTAAAAAAAAGAAAAAATATGTATCCAGCAGAAATAGTGATTCCGATGAAAGAGGAATTAACAGAAAATGGTTTTAAAGAAATGCTAACCGCTGAGGAAGTGGACAATACGTTGAGTCTAAAAGGAACAGCCTTGGTTGTGATTAATTCTGTTTGTGGTTGCAGTGCAGGAACAGCCAGACCAGGTGTTTTGTTAGCTGTAAATAAAAGTGCAAAGAAACCTGATCAGATTACGACCAGTTTTGCAGGTTTTGATACAGAAGCAGTGAATCAGGTAAGAAAACATTTGATGCCTTATCCTCCATCATCGCCCTCAATTGCTTTGTTTAAAGACGGTCAATTGGTTCATATGATAGAGCGTCATATGATTGAAGGAAGAAGTGCGCAAATGATTGCCGATAACCTGATGGGTGCTTTTGATGCACATTGTAATTAATAAGGTTTTTTAAGTATAGATCCTCCTGCTGTAAAAAACACAGGAGGATTTTTTATTGCCATAAGTATAGAATATATTGCAACGAAATTTTTTATTCAATAAAATAACAGCATGTATCCCAATTTATATTACGTATTCAAAGACTGGTTTGGAGTTGAGTGGCATGGTTTTGCATTTTTAAACAGCTTTGGATTGTTTGTAGCCATTGCTTTTATAGTAGCAGCTGTAGTACTTACATCCGAGCTTAAAAGAAAAGAAAGGCTGGGTTTGCTGCATCCAAGAGAAGAAATGATTACGGTTGGGAAACCCGCAACCATCATGGATTTGTTTTTAAATGGGTTGACCGGTTTTGTTTTTGGCTATAAATTATTTGGATTGTTTTTCAGCAAACCTGCTGAATTAAATGCACAGGAATATATCTTCTCTTCTCAGGGAAGTATTTTAGGAGGTTTGCTGGTTGCCGGGGTGTTGGCTGCCATGAAGTGGGGGGAAAAAAACAAACAAAAATTAAAAAATCCTGAGACAAGAGCGGTGCGTATCTGGCCTCACGACAGGGTTGGAGATATTATTATTTTAGGTTTGATATTTGGCATATTAGGGGCTAAACTTTTTGATAATTTCGAGAACTGGGATGAATTTGTTCAGGATCCGATAGGCAGGATTTTCTCGCAAAGTGGCCTTACTTTTTATGGAGGATTGATTCTTGCAGCTATTGCTATTTGCTGGTATGCTTATAAAAAGGGAATTAAAATAAAGCACCTCGTAGATGCTGCAGCACCGGCTTTGATGATTGCCTATGCCGTAGGCAGGATTGGTTGCCAGGTTTCGGGAGATGGCGATTGGGGTGTATACAACAGTGCTTATATAAGTGATGCCAGTGGAAATGTTACGGTTGCAGCGCCTGGTGATTTTGATAAACAATTACAGTTAAATGCACTTTATTTTACAGAAGGAAAAGCATTAGATACGGCTGGACGCACTATTTATGTTACAGATCGTGTTTATGGAACTTTAGCAGCAGTGCCTCATAAAAGTTTTAAGGGGCCCTCTTTTCTGCCAACATGGTTGTTTGCATATGCTTATCCTCAAAATGTAAATAAAGACGGTATCCTGATGCCGGGAATTACAGATGAGCATAACCGGGCATTGCCTCAGCCTGTTTTTCCTACACCATTGTATGAAATTATCATTTGCACACTACTTTTTCTATTTTTATGGAGTATTCGAAAAAAGGTAAAAACAGCATTTGTGTTATTTGGGATATACCTGTCCATCAATGGTATTGAACGATTTATGGTAGAATCTATCAGGGTTAATAAAACCTATCCTGTTTTTGGCATGCATCCATCGCAGGCGCAAATCATTGCACTGTTGTTATTGTTTGTTGGGCTAGTGACCATTTTGCTTGCGAAAAGTAACACAAAGCGGGTAGCATCATAAGGGCGGCTGCTATAAGGAACTAATTAAAATTTTAAGTCATAAAAGTAAAACGCAACCATTATCGGTTGCGTTTTTTATATTTGTAAAAAAATATTGTATGCCATCATTTGATATTGTAAGCAAAGTAGACCTTCAAACACTGGATAATGCCATTAACGTGGTGAACAAAGAAATTACCAACCGTTTTGATTTTAAAGGTGCTCATGTGGTAATAGATTTGAACAAAAAAGATTTTAAATTGAATCTGGAAGCTGACAGTGATATGAAAATTCAGCAAATAATTGATGTGTTAATCAGCAGGAGTATGAAACAGGGGTTGGCTGCGGAAGTATATGACTTGAGTAAGGAACCTTTTCCGAGTGGAAAGATTACCAAACAAGAAGTGCCGGTTAGAAACGGGATTAAGCAAGAAGATGCCAAAAAAATCGTGAAATTGATTAAAGACAGTGGATTAAAGGTGCAAGCAGCAATTATGGATGATATTATCAGGGTAACCGGTAAAAAAATTGATGATCTTCAGGACGTGATTCAGGCCAGTAAGAGCTGGACTCTGGGAATTGCGCTCCAATTTGTAAATATGAAGAGCTAAGTAGTCATTTTTCGGGTAAAAACCCTTAACTTCGCCGCTTTAATAACAGCTGTACGGCAAAATCCGTACAATAAACAAAACAAAATGAAGCAAGACATTCACCCAAAAAATTACAGAAATGTTGTTTTCAAAGACATGAGTAATGGAACAACTTTTCTTAGCCGTTCTACTGCAGACAGCAGAGAAACCATCGTATTTGAAGAAGATGGACAGGAATATCCGGTAATTAAACTGGAGATTTCAAATACCTCACATCCATTCTATACTGGTAAAAATGTATTGGTAGATACTGCCGGTCGTATTGACAAGTTCAAAAAACGTTACGAAAAGAAAGCTAAATAATTGGTATAGATTATCATCTTTATCAGAACTTTGTTTTTCATGGCTATACTTTAAAGTCCCTCCGGTTTTACCGGGGGGACTTTTTTTTATGCCTATTTGCTGTTCTGATAAATATCATAACAGGGACGGTACATTTTTCATTATTTTTATAAAAATGAATTTATTTTTAGATGATAGCAGGTGTAGGGAGTTTTTGTTCCCATTTACAAATACCCGTCATACTGCGGATATCAGGATCGGTATTTTAACGATCCGTGAAAAATGGGAGTTGATAACCGGATTGCTGGTTATTACGGAGGAAAGTTTTAAAAACAAAAAAACAATTAGCATCCCTGCCAACATTATTCCCACAACCGAATCCGCTTCTTCTATTTTAAAAGCTGCTACAGATAAAACGCCCATATTAGAAAATGAGGAAATAAAAATGCTGAAACATCCCTGGCAAATATTTCAATTAAATGATTGGGCAAGCAGGCATGATTTTATGGTTGTGACCAAGCATAGAAATTCTCAAATTATCTCAACAACAAACCGATGTACTGGTGAAGAAAATATTTTTCTAGAAGAAGGGGTTGTAATGGAGTACTGTATTATCAATGCATCCACAGGTCCCGTGTACATTGGTAAGCATGTTCAAATAATGGAGGGTACGATGATTCGGGGGCCATTTAGTGCGGGAGAAGGATCTGTAGTAAAGATGGGTGCCAAAATATATGGGGCCACTACCATTGGGCCTTATTGTGTGCTGGGAGGAGAAATTAAAAATTCGGTTTTGTTTGGTTATAGTAATAAAGCCCATGATGGTTATCTGGGCGATAGTGTTATTGGGGAGTGGTGTAACCTTGGTGCAGGAACGAGTAGCAGTAATGTGAAGAATACGGGAGGTGAAGTGAAGTATTATATTGATTCAAATTTTAATGCCCTTGCGGCCGGGAATAAAGCCGGCTTGCTGATGGGGGATTACAGCAGATCGGCCATCAATACTTCTTTTAATACAGGAACTGTAGTTGGCGTTTGTTGTAATATCTTTGGAGAAATGCCGGCGAAATATGTTCCACATTTTTCGTGGAATACCGATCGGTATATTTTTGAAAAAGCGTTGATTGATATTGACAACTGGAAAAAAATGAAAGGCGGGGAACTGTTGGAAAATGAAATAGAAATTCTTAAAGAAATATATTCAAACAATTAATTAAAATTTATGCGTAAACAAATAGCTGCAGCTAACTGGAAAATGAATTTAAGCTTGCTTCAGGCAGAAGAACTTGTAAAAGCTTTATTAGAAACGGATCTTTTATTAAATGAAAAGCAATTGGCCATTTTTGGTGTACCATTTCCGTATATTCTTCCTGTTAAACAATTGCTGAATGGTAAAAAGAATGTATTTGTAACTGCTCAAAATTGCTCCGCTAATAAGAATGGTGCTTATACAGGAGAAACAAGTGCTGAAATGCTTGAAAGTATTGGACTAAAATATGTGATTATTGGCCATAGTGAGCGCAGAGAATACCATCATGAAAACAATGCAGAACTGGCGCAAAAAGTAAATATTGCAATGGATCATCATTTGCAACCAATATTCTGTTGCGGTGAGTCATTGCCAATCAGAGAAGCGGGTACACAGAACAGTTATGTAGAAATTCAGTTGAAGGAAAGCCTGTTTCATTTATCGGCTGATCAGATCAGGAATTTTATTATTGCTTATGAACCTATTTGGGCCATTGGTACCGGAAAGACTGCCAGCAGCGAACAAGCCCAGGAAATGCATGCTTTTATACGCAGTGTAATGGCAGCGCAGTATGGACAGGAAATTGCCGATACCATTTCTATATTGTATGGAGGAAGTGTGAAGGGGGCTAATGCTGTTGAGATATTCGGTCAGCCAGATGTGGACGGTGGCTTGGTTGGTGGAGCAAGTCTTGTAGCTACGGAATTTGCAGCCATTATTAACAGCCTAAAAAAGTAACTTTTTTAGGATTGATTTTAATTCAGGGTTAAATAAATAATTCAACAAACAAGGTATGTTTTTAAAAAAATTATACTGTTATAATAAAACATTGTTTGTTGTTTTTATATTTTTTATACTAAGCTTTCTTTTTATTAATTATAAGTGGGGGATGGCAGCCAGTCCTATATACCTGTTTGGTATGTTTAGCGGACCGGTTCATTTGAGTGAACCCCAACATTTATTGGTGCTTTCTGCAAATGATAGAAAGGTTGATATGAGTAAATATTCTTTTGCAAAAAAAGATATGATGCTGGTTATGCCTGAAAAGTATTTGAAATCGAAAGAACAAAATCTGCAGGTTTACCAATTGATGAACCGATTTTTTTCTACCCTTGAATTGGGAAGTTTGTTTGATCCCTACAATTATATGAACCGGATAGATGATGCCGGTTTTACGAAATGGTATATGCATTATTTGGCGTTTGTTTTAGAGGAGCCTGTTAATACATTTGAACTAAGCAGTCAGACTTATATTTGGGAAAACAACCACATACAGGCTTTAGGCCTATTACAAAAACTTCCTTTTACCAGCACAAAATAATGCACTTAAAAATTGACCATATAAAACAGTTTGCCCTATTTTATCTGATTTGTTTTAGTGGCTGTTATTTATGGTTTGTTACAAACGGGTTGTTGTTTTCTGAAATAAATCCAGTGTTTTTTTTAAACAGGCTCGATTTTACGGGTAATATTTTTATGTTATCTAATATTCAATATGCACTCATTGAATATAAATGGCTAAGGGTTTTATGGGACGCTGTTTACCTAATCTTACCCTTTGTTTTAGTGTACACTGTTTATTTTTCGAAAAAAGGTCAGGTTGTATGGGCCATTGCTACAGCTGTTTTTGCACTCCTGTATAATTATTTTTTCTCGATGATGAGTTTTGTGAGCATAGAGGGTTTTGTGGCTTGGATGTTTGTTCCGCTTGTTTTTGCAGCTAAGGGTACTAAAGGGTTTTATTTTTCAACCCATTGTATAAGGATCCTTTTTTTGCTTTTCTTTTTTACTACTGCATTGTGGAAAATAAGGTCGGGTGGTGTTTTTAATCCCGATCAGTTGTCTGCTATATTATTTAAGCAGCATTTGCCCATATTGGTTGCCGGAGATGATTACTGGTTCAGCAGGTTCATTTCTTTTCTTATCAACCATCAAAGATTTACTTATTTAATTTATCTGCTGGTGGTAATTATTGAGTTTGTATTTGTAGTAGGATTTTTTACCAGAAAGTATGATCGCCTACTCATCTTATTCTTTTGCTTTTTTGTGCTATTTGATTATTTTCTGATGGAGATCAATTATTTTGCCTGGTTTCCATTTTTAGGATGCCTTTACTTTTCAGGATTAACTTTAGAAGAAGCGTAAAAAATATCAGGCGGTAACCTTTGGGTTATAATCATACCTGAAATAGTAAACGACCAATCCAGCCATAATAAAAATGGTTGCCAGCATTCCAACTAACATATTATAAGGGTAAGCCAAACTAAATGTTATGTATTTGCAGGCTGCAAAACTAAAGAGTGAAAGTAGCATTGTTAATCCCAGTCTTTTAAATGGTAACATAACAGAGATGGTTGTATTTAATAAACGGGCGGTATGCCATAAGTAAAACCCCGCCTGCATATAGGTTGAGATTACAAATGCCATTGCTACTCCTGTAAGTCCTGCTATTGGATATAAAATGAGCATTAGCAAAATGGCTGCAATAAGGTCGTACAATGCACCCTGGACAATGATATGCGTTTTCTGATAAACTTGTAGTGCTGCAGTGAAATTAGTTATTCGTACAGGTAATACCCATATACTTACAAAAAAAATGGGTATCGAGGATTCGTATTTAGCACTGAATATTAATGTGAAAATATCTGTTGAATAAAAGAGTAAAAAACAAAAAGAAGGGAATACGATAGAGGATAAAAATAAAGCTGATTGATGAAATAAAAATGTTGTCTTAGTAGCTGTTTTTAATTTCTCTTTTGACAATTCTACCAGCATGATATTGCCAACGGCACTTAACATTAGACCATAGATGGGGATCTCGTATGCGCCATTAAAATATATTGCAAACTGGGTTAGTGAAAGCAACAGTAAAATAACCCATTTGTCTATCCATTTAAACAGCACACTCAAAACATCAAATAAACCAAGGTATATCCATTGTTTTGTCAAAAGTTTGTTTTCTGAATTGGAATTTATAAGAAGTGAAGGTTTAAATATTTGATTGTTATACAGCAATAAAAATTTTACTAAATAAGTTATACTCAGCCATAACAATAATAGGTTTAATAAAAAACCAGTTTTATAAATGATGAGATGAGCAACAAGGTAAATAACATTAAAAATGATATTGGCTATTAAAACCTTTTTTTCTTTTTGTTTTTTGATGGCGAAAGTTTCAGCCAAAATGGAAATGTTTTGAACAAACACTACAGCAACGATAAGGCCAATTGTATCAATCGGGAAAGCATTGGGAATAATAAAAAAATATACAATAGGGATGATGTTTAGTAATAATAATATACCAATAAATGGTTTCTTAAATTTTTTAAACGATGCTTTGATACTGTCATCAGATGATGAAAGTAATACAGCGGGCAGGCCAAACAAACCAATCACGCTCAAGACATTTACATACAACCAAATAGATTGGTAAAGGCCATACTGTTCTACATTAAGCAGCCTGGAGTAAATATATAGGATGGCAAGTTGTACAAAAAGCTTTAGCAGGTTACTTGTGATAAGTAAAAAAGATCTTTTGCCAAAATCAGCATGAATGGGCCTAGCGGTCATATTTAGTTTTGCTGAATTGTGTACACTCATCTTTGTTTAGTTGTTTGATAACAGCAGCGGGGGAGCCTGCCAATACGCAGTACCCTTCCGGAAAACTTTTTGTTACAATCGCACCTGCACCTACAATGGTGAAGTCTCCCAATTCGACAGCAGGTAATATTACAGCATTCATTCCTATCCAGCAAAAACGGCCAATTTTAATAGAATCAGCACTGTCGTGTAAGGCATTGTTTACAAAATTATGATTGGCAGATAAAATGCCAACATTGGGGCCGATATTGGTAAAATCACCAATACGGATGCCGTTGTAAGCTTCAATATAATTTCCGGGAGAATCGCCGGGATAAACATCTTTGCCTCTTGTAATATTTTGCGGACAAAGAACCGTACTGGAATGGTGTACTGCCCAGGGAGTATCCGCATTTTTTCTTAAGATTTTTCTAAAGAAAAAATCTGCTATGTAAAAGTTGATGCCTATATCTTTTCTTAGCCCGAATAAGTTTTGTATCAATCGCTTCATATGCTTTTTTTCGGAAAAGTTTTATTGGTTAAGTTAAGTTTAATTTTCTGATTAAAAACTGATCTTATTTACTTTCCTGTTTTGTAAAAGGGCTTTTCAGCAATGCTACAAAATCCTCATCTTTTTCATTGGGATAATAACGATCCAGTCCGTACCGTATTTTTGATACTTCAAGTTCTGTATAAGTTCCCAGTAGCCTATCCCAAATAGATAAGACGGCGCCATAATTACTATCGGTATAAGGTTGTTTCCAGTGATGATGCACTTTATGCATGTTGGGAGATATGATTACATAGCTTAATGACTTATCGAGCCATTTTGGCAAGCTGATATTGGCATGTGTAAATGCGGTAGCAAGAATGAGGATGGTTTGAAAGATCATTACAGCAAACATGGGAGCGCCACTCACAAAGATTCCTATAAAGAAAAAAAGACCCCTTAATATACTTTCAACTGGGTGGTGCCTTAGTCCTGTAGTCACATCCACATTGTTATCTGCATGGTGGATGACATGGAATCGCCATAAAAAAGGCAGTTTGTGTTCTGTAATATGTACCAGCCATCCGCCAAAAAAATCTAGCGTAAGAAAAACCAGTATAATGGTAAGAAAGGTTCCTGCATTTACCCAATATACCAAACCAAACTGATGTTGCAGGCACCAGTCACTTAGCAGTACGATGATAATCGCAAGAAATGTATGGATCAGTAAATGGATAAGGGTAAAAGCAAAGTTGACCGAAGCATGTTTAAGTTTTGTTTTTTTGTAATTCAACTTTAGCAGCGGTATGGATCCTTCAATGATCCAGAAAAATAGGAGGCCACCCACTAAAAAAGCCATTCTGTGGAGCGGATGTTGTTCCAGCGTTTGAAAATATGTAATGATTTCTCTGAACATACTATGAATTTGTTCTAAAAATAGCGAATCCTTTGATTATTTAGTTCTTAGCTTGAAAAATTTATGGAATTTATCCCATAATGTTACCTTTTTATTATTTAACAAAAAACAGGAAAAACACTGTTTTTTATTGATTATTAAAGCTTTCTTTTGTATCGGTTTTTCATAGGATATTGGATTTTAAACAGGGCTGGATTTCTATCCTGGCCCTTTTTTTATTTTATGCCGTAAATTGTAGTATGAAAGTCTATTTTATAAGCGGACTTGCAGCAGACAGCAGGGTGTTTAAACATATACAATTGCCTTCGGGTTATCAGGCGCATTATTTAGACTGGATAACCCCCTTGCCAAATGAATCTCTAAAGGGCTATGCGCTGAGGCTTTCCGAGGCGATAGATCTCGATGAACCGTTTGTGATAGCCGGATTATCGATGGGCGGTATGATTGCCACTGAGATCGCTAATATATATCAACCAGCTGCTTGTATTTTGTTTTGCAGTGTACCCAGTTCAAAACAATTTCCTCTTTTTTATAAGTGGGCTTTTTTGCTAAAGCTTCATAAATTAGTTCCCGTAACACTGCTAAAGAAGTTAAGCATGCTAAATCGTGGGTTTACTCCAGACAGCAAAGCTGATAAGGAACTTTTAAAGCAGGTTATTCATGATAGCAATCCAGTCTTTATTAGTTGGGCTTTGGATGCCATACTAGGCTGGGAAAATGAAACGATCCCAAATAGGTTGTGGCATATTCATGGCAGCAGGGATAGCATTTTACCCATTCGTTTTACAAATCCCACCCATATTGTGAAAGGGGGCAATCATCTGATGGTTATGAGTAAGGCCAGGGACATAAATCTTTTTTTAGAAGAGGTATTGTTATCTAAAAATGAATAGCTGTTCTTCAAAATTAAAATATAGATTACCAAATAATCGGGTTGTAAAATCTGCTAGATTGGTTTGTAGGATAAAATACTGCAACTTCCGGAAGTCATAATCATACGTTAAACATCTGTTTCAATGCAACGTAAAAAACCAATTTAATTAAATTTATACCGCTATGATTGTTTTAAAACGTTTTGCCCTATGCTCCTTTTTACTGCTGTCAGCATTTCTTCTTCCGGCACAAAAAATAACCGGTACATGGGAAGGTTATGTGACTGGAGAATTTATACAAATCAATATTGAGCAAAAGGGAAATGAATTATGCGGTTATACCTACGATTATGAATTAAATAACAAGGCCAGTCATTGTATCGCTAGTTTTGAGGGCAGGTATGATCCGGAAAGAAAACTATGGTACTTAAGCGGTAAATCATTTGT
>CANNJE010000025.1 GCA_947504605.1 Chitinophagaceae bacterium | reverse complement strand
CTTTGATTTCCATTTAATTTTTTTTCTATAATATTATAGGAGTAAAATTACATTTATTACCCTAAACTCAAGCTATAAACGTATAAATTGACTAAACTGTTTAACAGTTTCTATACTTTTTTTAAAAGATTCAGGATATAATCAGGATTGGGACAAATAGAAAGATAATGATTTGCTTCACTGGGTTTGCAAACACCCGGAAAATCTCCCTCATATTGACCTATATCTGTAATAAGCTGAAAATGAAGATGTGGAGGCCAGTTACCATTATCTGCGGTATTGCCAAAATGTGCAAAATTCTCTCCTCTTGTTATAAACTGACCTATACGAATACTACCTAAGTCTTTTAATGCCAAATGCCCATATAGCGTATAAAAATTAAACATATCTATCTGATGCTGTAAAATAATAGTAGCACCATAATCGCCATTATTATTATTAAAGGCAAAACTATGAACCATGCCACCTAGTGGAGCAAATACCTTCGTGCCAGCAGGCGCCCAAACATCAATCCCCAAATGAATACTTCGAGGCTCTTCTGTTATTTGGATATCAGAAGAAATATTTTTGTCAAATAGATTACTGCGGCGATACATCTCCCGGTGTTCGCTGTATCCACCAACAAGAAGCGTGGCATCCGCCTGTTTCCTTTTTTCATTAATATAAGCTTCCAGCGTTTCCGAGGTTCTATAAACTTCCGGAATCATCTCCTTGTTATGGATCGACAGATCTAACAATGCTACTTTTTCAGTATCCTTATTATACTTCACAACAGGATGAAAATCGTAAGCCGCTTTTTCTAATGCTTCTAAAAAAGAAAATGATTTAGTCATATGCAAATTTAATACTTAAAATTGCAGTCTGAATTGATTTATTCTTCAATCAAATCAAGGCTCATTGCTTTCTGCATTTGTTTATATTCAACCTTGGCTGTAATTCCCTCTAGGTTAATATGAATATTTTCTAATAATTTTTCTTGTAACAAATCTGCGAAAGCTTCAAAATAAGTAATAGCATCTTCCCTGTTGTTTCTTTGCAACCACCTGAAACCTCCAGGTAAATGATTAAGCACTTCCCTGTCTGAGAGGTATTCTATATGATGAATATCAGTGGGAGTAAGTCCTATTTCAGTAAGTTTTGATATAATAAGACCGATGGGAGCATTCGTTACCGGACAAAACTCTTGGGAAAGCTCTGTCCATTCCCCGATGCTCTGATGAGCATACCGCAAAATTTCTCCTTTTGTAAAGTTGGTAACTACCTGCACAAGGTTTCCACAATTACATGCGCCATGATGCCCCCAGGCATAATGAGAGCCATTGCTCAATCTTTTAGCCGTTTCATTTAATGCATCTATCAGTTCGATCGTTGGATTTGCCATAAATAACCTTTTTTAGAATAACAGTAAAAGTTATTTTTTGTTCATAAAAATGCTATTTCAATTTCTCTTCAAAGAGCACTTGAAATAGCATTTTAAATAAGCAATAGCATGCTTTATAGATCAAAACTAGATCACCACATTGATCATTTTATTTTTTACATAAATAATTTTCTTGGGTTCTTTCCCTTCCAACCATTTTTGGACCGTCTCATTTTCTAAAACCAATTTTTCTACATCCGATTGCTGAAGATCTAATGCCAAATTAATATTAGCTCGAACTTTCCCATTAATTGAAACAGGGTATTCTTTACTGCTTTCAATAAGTAATGCAGGATTAAAAGCCGGATAGGAAGCATCTAAAATCGAACCTTCGTTTCCTAGTTGATGCCAAAGCTCTTCTGTAATATGAGGTGCATAAGGCACAAGCAGGATGAGTATTTGTTCTAAAATTTCTTTTTTATTGCATTTAATATCTGCCAGGTCATTGATACAGATCATAAATGCACTCACTGCTGTATTAAAGGAATATTTTTCTGTATCTTCTTCTATTTTTTTAATGGTGCGGTGTAAAATTTTTATTTCAGCGTCGGTGGCTTTTTCATCTGTCCATACTTTACCTTTCAAATCGTCGTTAAACAAGCGCCATAGTTTTCTAAGGAAACGATGCACCCCTTCAATCCCTTTTGTATCCCAAGGCTTGCTTGCTTCCACGGGACCAAGGAACATTTCGTACATACGGAAAGTATCTGCGCCGTATTTAATTACTAAATCGTCTGGGTTGTCTACATTAAATTTAGACTTTGACATTTTCTCAGACTCTTCTTTTACAACAATAAAAGCTTCGTCATTATCAGTTTCCCAAATAATATTAAATTCATTTTCGCTTAAACTTTGATCCTGCAGATACTTTTCAAAAGCCTTTTTGGTGAGCTTAGCATTAGAGTCTACATAATTATGACCATACTTAAACCGCTTAAAACTAGCTGATTCATCTTGTTTTTTATAGGAAACAATTTGATCTGTTTCGGATTGACTTGTCATAAAAAAATAAGACTTTCCTGTTATCATACCCTGGTTCAACAATTTCTTAAACGGCTCCTCAAAACCAATCAGTCCAAGATCAAACAAAACTTTCGTCCACATCCGGCTGTACAACAAATGCCCCACCGCATGTTCAGTTCCACCAATATAAAGATCAACCTGATTCCAGTAATCACTTGCTTTGCGGTCGCAAAATGTTTCCGTATTATGCGGATCCATATAACGCAAAAAATACCAGGAAGAGCCTGCGTATCCCGGCATGGTAGAAGTTTCTCTTAGACCGTTGGGGGTAACCACCCATTCTTTAATATTGGCAAGCGGGCCTTCTCCTTCCGGACCGGGGCCGTATTTATCAACATGTGGTAATTCAAGGGGAAGTTCTGCAGCGTCCAATGGCAAAGCAATACCATCGCTCCAGATTATAGGAAACGGTTCTCCCCAATAACGCTGGCGGCTAAAACCTGCATCTCGCATTCTAAAGTTCACTTTACGTTTACCTATGCCCAGCTCTTCAATTTTATCAACAGCCACATTTATGGCATCTTTCATTAATAAGCCATTTAAAAACCCTGAATTTTCTAAAACGGCGTCTTTTGTTGCATTGGCTTCTTCCCCATTATAATATTCCCCTATAATATTAGTGATGGGAATATTAAAATGTTTTGCAAAACCAAAATCCCGTTGATCGCCACAAGGTACCGCCATGATGGCGCCTGTGCCATATCCTGCCAAAACATACTCGGCAATCCAAATGGGTATTTCTTTTCCGTCGAAAGGATTGATGGCATAAGCTCCGGTAAAACAACCGGTAATTTGTTTTACTTCAGCCTGCCTTTCACGATCACTGCGGCTCTTTACATAGGTCAGGTATTTTTCAATTTCTGCTTTCTGGTCCGTAGTTGTAATAGTTGCAACAAGATCATGCTCTGGTGCTACAACCATAAAATCAACACCAAAAATAGTATCAGGTCTTGTTGTATAAACCTTTAGATTTTGTGTGCTGCCTTTTATGACAAAATCCATTTCTGCACCTTGGCTTTTCCCTATCCAGTTGCGCTGCATTTCCTTCATGCTTTCGCTAAATTCTACTTTTTCAAGCCCTTCCAATAGCCTGTCGGCATAGGAAGTGATACGCAAATACCATTGGCGCATTTTCTTTTTTTCTACCGGGTGGCCGCCACGTTCGCTTACTCCATTCACCACTTCGTCGTTGGCCAATACGGTTCCCAAAGCTTCGCACCAGTTTACTTCACCATAAGCACAAAATGCAAGTCTACGTTTCATTAAAACATCTTCCTGTTCTTTTTTACTGTAGTTATTCCATTCTTCTGCAGTAAAATTGTTACAACCCTTTTTTTCATATTTTGCTATCAGATCGCTAATAGGCCTTGCTTTTTTTTGTGTATTGCAGAAGTAACTGTGAAATAAACGAAGAAAAATCCATTGTGTCCATTTATAGTAAGAGGCATCGCTGGTTCGTACTTCTCTTTCCCAATCGTAACAAAATCCAATTTTATCCAACTGGCTTTTAAAAGTGCTAATATTTTTTTCTGTAGTATCTGCGGGATGCTGACCTGTTTCGATAGCATATTGTTCTGCAGGCAAGCCAAAACTATCAAAACCCATGGGATGCAAAACATTAAACCCCTTTAGCCTTTTATAACGGCTATAAATATCACTGGCAATATAACCCAGTGGATGCCCCACATGCAAGCCCGCGCCGCTTGGATATGGGAACATATCCAGCACATAACACTTTGGTTTATCGCTTTCGGTAGAAACTTTGTAAACCTTATTTTTTTTCCAGTTTAGCTGCCAGTTTTGTTCCAGCTCCTTAAAATTGTATTCCATTTTATTTTTTTATATACCCTGTATTTGTTTCTTCTTCGACTTGATTGGTTTTGCATTCTGGTATTTTCAGGATTGCATTTGTTTTTAGACTATCCAAGAAGGAAAATTTTTTAACAAATAAATAAGCCAACACAAAGCCGCATTAAAAATATATTTGGGGGGCATTCGTTTTTTTATGCAGGTGGCAAATTTAAAGTAAAGCAGGTAAAAACCTTTATTTTTGCTACACTTTGAACTAATATAGATTTGGCAAAGTATTTACGGGGCTTGTTGAAAGTTGTTATTTTGCCCAATGGCTGCCGGATAGCAGTGAAAAGCGAAACGCAGTGTAGCTTGTAGCGGATAGCCGGGACCAAAGTAATAGGAAGATACATAGCTGAAAGCCCAAAAGAAAAATGATTAACCCATTAAACAAATAAAAATATTATGTCTCAATTTGGAAAATCATCAAGTAAAAGAGGAAAACCAACCTATGCATACGCAATTATAGGTGTGGCATTGGTGCTATTTTTATTTGGTATTGTAGGCTGGTTTTTCCTGAACCTCCGCAAAACAGGCGATTATTTTAAAGAAAGTATTCAGGTGCATGCATTTCTTTCTCCTACTGCTTCAAAAAAACAAATTGACAGTCTTACAAACTACATTTCTGCAATACCATATGCCAACCGTGTGCAGTATGTAACCAAAGAAATGGCCATTAAAAGTTACAATACAGAAAACGACAGCAGTTGGAAGAAGATTATTGAAGCCAATCCTTTGCCGGAAAGTATTGATTTTTATGTGAAGGCAGACCATGTAGAAGAAGACAGCCTTAACAATCTTTCTACTTTACTACAAACAAATTATCCCGGTGTAATTTCAGACTTTCAATTTCCCACAGAAACTGTTACAAAAGTTAGTGGATATGTAAAAACTGCTGCTATTGTATTTTTAATAGTAGCTGTGCTGCTTACTATTTTGGTAGTTTTTTCTATAGACAATACGATAAGGCTGGCTATGTACAGCAATCGTTTTTTAATTAAAACCATGCAGATGGTAGGAGCTACAAGATGGTTTATTGCCAAACCCATCAATCAGCGTGCTGTTATAAATGGATTAATATCTTCGGGTATTGCCATTATTGCAGTTTGGGTTAGTGTATTGTTGCTTGAAAACATGATTCCAGGATTTAAATCGCTGCATGATACTAAAGGGTTAATGGTTTTATTTTTAGTAATCATTATTTTGGGAGTAACAATATCGCTTGTAAGCACACACAGATCGGTGATCAAATACCTGCGTATGAAACTGGATGAGCTTTATTAATATGCTTAAGGTTAGGGAAGATAGGTTCGCAAAAACTATATTTCCTTAATTTTAGTCAGCTTGAACCTTTGAAACATCTTAAACTTTACTTTATATTGCAGCCTAATAACAAATAATATGTCAAAAGAAACAAATAAGAAACTGGTAGAAACCAATACAGCATTGTTTGGGAAAGAAAATTATATATGGATGCTTGCAGGCTTGGTGGTTTTGGCCTTTGGATTTTTTTTAATGGCTGGTGGTAAAAGTACAGATCCTAATGTATTTAACGAAAAGGAAGTGTACAGTACTACCCGTATAACAATAGCTCCAATCCTTATCATTGCAGGATTTATTATTGAAATAGTGGCAATTATGAAAAAACCGGGAACAGCAGAATAGTTTTACATTTGAATTAACATAGTATTTAAAATGCGCTGTATCTTACAGCGCATTTTTATTAGTATAAACCTTAAAACCATTTTCAATGGATATTGTACAATCTATCATTATTGCAATCGTTGAAGGACTAACAGAATTTATACCAATTTCTTCCACTGGCCATATGATTATTGCTTCTAAAGCATTAAATGTACCCGATAATGATTTTACTAAATTGTTTACTGTTGCTATTCAGCTGGGGGCCATTCTTGCAGTAGTAGTATTGTATTGGAAAAAGTTTTTTGATTTTAAGAATCGCTCGTTTTATTTTAAATTAATGGTAGGTGTTATTCCTGCACTTGTATTTGGATTTTTATTGTCGGATAAAATTGATGAATTACTGGAAAGTACTACCACTGTAGCCATTGCATTATTACTGGGGGGTATTATCCTTTTGTTTATAGACAATATGTTTAAACACCCTGTTATAAACGAAGAAAAAGAAATTTCATTTGGACGCTCATTTGTTATTGGTATTTGGCAGTGCCTAGCTTTGGTGCCGGGAGTGAGCCGCAGTGCAGCTTCTATCATTGGAGGCATGCAACAAAAATTAAACCGTAGTACTGCAGCAGAATTTTCCTTTTTTCTTGCAGTACCAACCATGCTTGCGGCCACAGGATATAAATTATTAAAACATTATAAAACAGCGGGAGGTTTTACAATAGAAGAGGTACAACTGCTTTTTCTGGGAAACCTTGTGGCATTTGCAGTGGCATTACTTGCTATTAAATTATTTATTGGATTTTTGAAAAAATATGGTTTCAGGGTATGGGGTATTTACAGAATAATCGTTGGAATCATTTTACTCATTCTTATTCGATATGGCTACTTAAAGCCATAATTTATATTGGATTATTTATAAAATAGTATATTCAATTCTTATAAAACAAAACCATGCAAACCGCTTCCAAGAAAATAATTAACGGATGGGCTATGTACGATTGGGCCAATTCTGTTTACAACCTAGTAATTACCACTACTTTTTTCCCTGCTTATTACGCAGCCATTACAGGGACACAAAACCCTGAGTTTAAAGATGGAATAAAATTTTTAGGGAGAACTTTTGTAAACACAGAACTCAAGGACTATGTGCTGTCATTTGGATTTTTGGTAATTGCTTTTTTATCGCCTGCACTTTCTTCGATTGCAGATTACAAGGGCAATAAGAAAAACTTCATGCGCTTTTTTTGTTATCTCGGTGCAGCTAGTTGCTCTCTTTTGTTTTTCTTCGATAAAAGTAATGTAACTCTTGGTCTGGTGTGTTTTATGTTTGCAGGTATTGGTTTTTATGGCAGCCAGGTTTTCTACAATTCTTATTTGCCAGAAATCGCAGCTGAAAAAGATATGGATCGAATTAGTGCACGTGGATATACAATGGGATATATTGGCAGTGTATTAATGCAAATGATTGGTTTTGGATTGGTAATAGCAATGCCCGAAAATCCCCTTCCTTTAAAAATTACTTTTTTGCTCGTAGGTATATGGTGGGTGGGATTTGCTCAAATCACATTTAGCCGTTTACCAATAAGCCCTAAATCAGAAAGAAAAACAAAAAAACATGCCTTGGCAAATGGGTTTCACGAACTGCAATTAGTGTGGAACCAAGTAAAACATATGCCCACTCTCAAAAGATACTTAGGTGCATTTTTCTTTTACAGTATGGGTGTACAAACAGTAATGCTAGTAGCCATTGATTTTGGCATTAAGGAATTAAAACTTGAGAACAGCAAGCTTATTATTACTGCAGTTATTATTCAGATGGTAGCCATTGGTGGAGCCATTTTGATGAGCCGTTTATCGGCAGCATTTGGCAATATTAAAGTACTGTGTTTTACTGTACTGCTTTGGATAGGAGTTTGTATCGCAGGTTATTTTATGCAGACAGAAACACACTTTTACATCATTGCTTCTTTGGTTGGGTTAGTAATGGGTGGCATACAATCTCTTAGCCGTTCTACTTATAGTAAAATGATGCCCGAAACTAATGACACAGCATCCTTCTTCAGTTTTTACGATGTTACAGAAAAACTGGCTATAGTAATTGGTCTATTTAGTTTTGGTCTAATAGAAGGGCTTACACACAATATGCGTACTTCTATTCTGGCATTAATTATATTTTTTGTTGTAGGATTAATTTTATTATTGTTTACCTATAGAGCTCAAACAAACATCAAACATTTAAGAGATGAACCTTTACTCCATTAATACCGGTTATTTTAAATTAGATGGTGGTGCCATGTTTGGTGTGGTACCTAAAACAATGTGGCACAAAATAAACCCTGCAGACGAAAACAATATGTGCAGCTGGGCGCTGAGATGTTTGCTGATTGAAGATGGCAACAGATTAATTTTAGTAGACAATGGTATGGGAGATAAACAAGATGCCAAATTCTTTGGTCATTATTATTTACATGGCGATGATAGCCTTGATAAATCTCTGGCAGCACATGGATTTAACAGGAATGATATTACCGATGTATTACTCACACATCTTCACTTTGATCATTGCGGAGGAAGTATAAAAAGAGAAGGCGACAAATTGGTTCCTGCATTTAAAAATGCAACATATTGGAGTAATGCCCGACACTGGAAATGGGCTACAGAACCCAATGACAGGGAAAAAGCATCCTTCCTAAAAGAAAACATTTTACCCATTAGCGAAAGTGGGCAATTAAAATTTATTGAAACACACCAGAATGATTTTCCGGAAGGGGTTATAATTCGCCAAGTATTTGGACATACAGATGCAATGATGTTGCCACAGGTTCAGTATAAAGGAAAAACAATTGTTTTTATGGCCGACCTCTTGCCGTCTGCCGGGCATATTCCACTGCCCTATGTGATGGCTTATGATATGTTTCCGCTAACCACTTTAAATGAGAAAAAAACATTTCTTACGGAAGCCGTGCAAAACGAATATGTTTTATTTTTTGAGCATGACTCGCAAATAGAATGCTGTACCCTACAAACTACTGAAAAAGGTATAAGAACTCTCGAAACATTTAAACTAAACGATTTATAGTTTTATCTAACACCTAGCAATGATGTAAGCGGATACCGAAGATTTTTATAGCTCATCATATCTACTTTTATGCTTCCAACCGAAATAGGACTTTCAACCCTAAGCAACAACCTGTTTGGGTCATCGCTTACCCATGCAACCATTTTTTCCCCACCTTCAAACATCGTACCTTTTACCAGTAATGGTTTAATTTTAATTGCATTAAATTTTCCATACTTGGTTTTTATCTTTTCTCTACCCATATAGCGGATGTAGAGATGATACACTTCATCATCAAGGAACATATCAAAAGGAATTTTATCTCCTGATTTGTACTTGTCAAAATTAATATTACGGGCATAGTACATAGAGCTTACAACATCCTGCATACAATCTGTAATTTTAAAAACACCATTGGTACTTACTGCAGTATTGGTATTTTGGTTGAAGCTTACATTATTATAAATCTTGTGCCCTCCTTCATCTACATTACGGATAAATTTCAACGGCAGTAGCGAAGCTGTATCCACATAGCTTTCATAACGGTCTCTTACTTTAAAAAAATTATCAAAGAAAGAATATGATTTGCCTTCGCCTACAAAATGATATACTGGTTTGCCATTATAACGTTCCAGTGTAGTGCTAAAAGTAGCTTCGCCTGCACCTATATAAGCACCCAGCGTATAATATACTTTCATGATTATAATTTCACCGGCTTGGAAAGCAGTATTACGTATTCCGCAGAAATCGCTTGAAGGCGATGTTCCTGCCGGAGTAAAACTGGCAAAAAAAACAATTACTAACGGTAAAAAAGGCTTAAGAATTTTCTTCATTTTCCTTTGTAATTTTAATTCCTAAAATTAATATACTTCCAATAATGGCAGGCAATACCAGATTGATTAACCATATTCCCAACGCTGCGGCCTGAATCCCCAGGATGTTTCCGCTGTATAATTTAAATATTTCCACTGTTGCAGTTGCTCTTAATGGCAATTCTGTGAAGCCAATTGTAGGAGCCACAGCCATAACCAAATAAAAAATAGTTAAGAGCCAGAAACAGAGTATAAATCCTATGCCTACTTCCATTACACTCAGCAACAACATATATTGCAAGATAAATGCCATGTATCTAACTAAAGATAAAAACAATATTCTTAACAATTGTTTACCGCTGAACTGATCTAATAATTTTACATACTTTAAAGGCTTTTCAAGAATTCTTGCCTTACCCATCAAATGAATAAGCCAGCCGATGCGCAGATAGAACATTATAAGAAAGAAACTTAAAACTAAACTGGTAAACAATAATGTATTACTCAAAACCTGAGGGATGAATGTAAAAGAAACTTCATTGTTATCAGAAAAAAAGGTAAGTACAAATAATCCCGTAGTTCCCATTACAATGGTAACGAGCAATTGGCTTAAACTTCCAAGAACACTCAACGAAATAGCCTTGAGCCGGTTTTGTTCTTCAACATATAAGATACGTCCGCCATATTCGCCAATACGATTGGGAGTAAGCATGGTAATACTGCACCCTGCCATTACAGATTTAAAGGCTTTTGTGAGAGAAAATCTTTCCAACGGTTTTAACAGCAACTGCCATTTGCGTGCTTCCAAAAAGTAGTTTACAAACATTAATAGCAAAACCAGCCAGAAAGTAGGATTCTTCCAGCTGCTTTTAATATGAGCCCATCTCTGAGGTAAATCAGGCTGATGCAAGATTTGTTTATACAAGCTATAGCAAAGTACTATAAAGAGTAAAGGCCCTAACAGGTAGTTGATTAATATTTTGATACTTTTGTTCAGCTAACAAATATTTATAGGTAAAAATAGGCTGACCGTTGCAAAAAAAACCAAAAATCATTTTAGGAATCGATCCGGGTACCATTATCATGGGATTTGGATTAATCAGTATTTCCAATAAAGAGATCAAGCTGATGGAAATGGGTGTATTAAAACTATCTGCAAAGCTGGATGCCTATGAGCGGCTAGAAAAAATTCATCAAACAGTATCAGAACTTATTCATTTACATAAACCCGACAGCTTTGCCATTGAGGCACCTTTTTTTGGAAAAAATGTGCAAAGTATGCTCAAACTTGGCAGAGCACAAGGTGTGGCCATTGCTGCAGCAATGCAAGCTGGTCTTGCCGTGAGTGAATATTCTCCCAAAAAAGTAAAACAATCCATTACTGGTAATGGGAATGCTTCTAAAGAGCAGGTATTAAAAATGTTGCAGCGTATGCTAAAATTTGAAGATGAACCAAAATATTTTGATGCAACAGATGCTTTATCTGTTGCCGTTTGTCACCATTTTCAGGATAATCCGTTAATGCAAACTGAAGGCAAAAAAGTAAAAGACTGGAAAGCCTTTATTGCCCAGAATCCAGGAAGAGTAAAATAAATAATTCAACCGTTCAGGGGGTTCGATCTTGAAGCGTATCGCTCATTGAAGTGTATTATATATTGTAAAACATCAGCTATATCGCTGCCACAATCTTTTCCCTTATCAATTCCATCTCTTCTTTTGTAATAGTAATCTTTGGGTGTGTAAAATTAAGATCATTGGCACTATTAATGGGTACCAGATGCATATGAGCATGGGGCACTTCAAGACCCATTACTGTTATGCCGCAGCGATTACAATCCATCGTTTTTTCTATTGCATGTGCAATAGGTTTTGCAAAAAGTAGCATAGCGGAAAGGTAAGAATCAGGAAGATTAAAAAGCTTATCTACTTCTATTTTTGGCACCACAAGTACATGCCCTTGTACCAAAGGATACACATCTAAAAAAGCTATAAAATTTTCATCCTCTGCAATTTTAAAACAGGGAATATCTCCGGCAATTATTTTTGAAAAGATGGTCATGTTTTTTTTGTAAATATAATTAACAAAAAGGCCCATCCGTTTTTGGATGGGCTCTATAAAATATTTATTCAAATTATACGGTAATATCTTCTACTGTAAATTTCAAAATACCTGCTGGCACAGTAACTTCTGCCACATCGCCCTTAACTTTTCCAAGGAGACCTTTACCTATTGGAGAAGTTACCGATATCTTGCCTATTTTAAGATCAGCCTCGCTTTCAGATACAATCTGGTAGGTTACCTTTTTCTTGGTAGCCATATTGGTAAGGGTAACTTTAGTAAGTATACTTACCCTGCTGGTATCAATGGTTTTTTCATCAATAATGCGGGCATTGGCTAGAGCTCCTTCCAATTGGTTTATTTTTGCTTCTAGCATACCCTGCGCTTCTTTGGCGGCATCATACTCTGCATTTTCTTTCAGATCGCCTTTTTCTCTTGCTTCCGCAATGGCTGCACTCGCAGCCGGCCTGTCCACTGATTTTAAAGTATGCAGCTCGGTTTGCATTTTGTCAAATGTTACCTGTGTCACATAATTTATTTCTGCCATAAAATTCTTTTAAGTATATAGAAAAAAAATACAACGCCCTAGATTGCCTAAGGCGTTGCATATAACACAAATATAGTAAATTATATTGGTTGCAGTATTTGAGCTCTTATATACCCAGTTTTTCTAATAACACTGTACTCATTTTATAAAAAGCTTCGTTGCTATACCCTGCTATATGGGGTGTGACAAGTGTGTTAGGCATAGCGGTGATTAATGCTAGCTGCTGCTTTTCTAGTTCTGTATAAGAAGAAAGTTGCTCATTTTCTAGCACATCCAGCGCAGCTCCAGCAATTTGTTTATTTTGTAAAGCATGTAATAAGGACTTGGTATCCATAACTTTTCCACGGGAAGTATTAATAATATAGGGAGTTTGTTGAAGACTGCTAAAAAAAGCATCATTGGCAATATGGTTGGTTTCACCTGTAAGGGGAAGGTGAAAACTTATCACATTTGCATACTTAGCCAATTGTTCCAGATTGGCTTCTCTAACATAACCATCTGCAAAATCAGTTTTGTATTTATCATAAGCCAATACAGTAACATCAAAAGCACTCAGAACTTTCGCAAAAGCAGATCCCGTATTTCCATATCCAACTATACCTACTGTTTTTCCAGTCAATTCTATCCCCCTGTTTTCATCCCGCAGCCAAATGCCATTTTTTACTTCATTGGCACTTTTATAAATATTATTCATTAAGCTTAATAACATTCCCAAGGCATGCTCTGCCACGGCATTGCGGTTCCCTTCCGGACTGCTCACACATCGGATATTTTTTTGCTGTGCATACTCAACATCTATCAATTCGAGCCCACTACCCAGCCTACCAATCCATTTAAGCTTAATCCCCGCATCTATCATTGCTTTATCAATAGCAAGTCTTGTAGTAACCACCAGCCCTGTTGCTTCTCCAATAATAGAAATTAATTTATCATACCTAATCTCGGGATCATACAAAACCTCGTATCCACCTTTTTGGAGTGTTTCGATTAAATATGGATGCACTTTGGCTGTAATAATTACTTTCATATAGAAGCAATCATACTTATTTCAACATTTACATTTTTAGGCAATCCCTTTACAGCCACTGTTTCCCTTGCAGGGTAATCACCTGTAAAATACTGACCATATACCTCATTTACAGCAGAAAATAGGCTCATATCACTTATGTAAATATTAGTCTTTACAATATGGCTGAAATTGATGCCAGCTTCTGTTAAAATGGCCTGAAGATTTTTCATTACCTGGTGAGCCTCATCGGTTATATTGTCTAAAAGTAAATTGTCAGTACCTGGTACTAATGCAATCTGGCCTGAAATAAAAAGCAAACTGCCTGCTTTTACAGCTTGATTATAAGGCCCGATAGGTGCTGGAGCCTTTAACGTATTAATAATCTGTTTCATCATGATTTTATTTATTTTTATTAATAGCAAATATATCTTTTCTCAACCACGTATTTTTGCTAAAAATCGGAAGAGATGAAATTAGTTGTGTTGGGTAATGATAATTCATTTGATGAACTTACACATGGGAAAGACAATGTTATGTGGGTAAGGGTTCAGGATTTCAAAACTTTTAAAGAGCATAATGATGCAGATGCTTTTTTTAATTTAAATGAAGATTCCTGTCTTTTAAATTACTCCTTTATAAATGGCCCTATTTTTATAAACAGTGTAATAGAGTCTGTTAAAGATGATAAAAATGTATTTCGAATAAATGGCTGGAATGGATTTCTTGAAAAAGACATATGGGAAATACCTGGCGAACCTGATGAGAAAGCAATGAAAGTTTTAACTTTTTTAAATAAAAAAGTAATACCTGCTCCAGATGAGCCTGGATTAATAAGCGTAAGAATTATAGCAATGATAATTAATGAAGCCTATTTTGCAATAGCCGAAGATGTAAGCAGTGAAAAAGAAATTGATATTGCAATGAAATTGGGTACCAACTATCCGTTTGGACCATTTGAATGGGGAGAAAAAATTGGATTGAAAAATATTTACAGTCTTCTAGTAAAACTATCCAAAGAAAATAAAAAATATTCACCCGCTCCTTCATTGGAAAAATTAATAAAATTATAGTGCCCATTATTTTAAACATAGACACATCTTCCAATGTAGCTTCTATTAGCATAAGTCGTTATGGAAAGGGTATTGGTCGAATACAGAATGATGACCAAAAAGAACATGCTTCCTTTTTGCAGCCTGCTATAAAAAATCTATTGTTATCACTCCAGTTAAAAATGACTGAGATTGATGCAGTAGCTGTTGTTAACGGACCGGGGTCTTACACCGGATTACGAGTAGGGATGGCTAGCGCCAAGGGTATATGTTATGCACTAAAGAAACCACTCATTACTATTGGAAGTTTACCTCTAATGAGCAAATCTGCCCTAATTAGTCTTAAAAAAGAAGAAAAACCGATCCCTTTATTATGTCCGATGATTGACGCTAGAAGGATGGAAGTCTTCACAACGATATATAATTCCACTTTTGAGGAGATTTTCCCTGCACAGGCCATAATTTTAAGCTACGAAACTTTTGTAGCTACTTTACTACAAAATAAAATTTTGTTTTTTGGCAATGGAGCAGTAAAATTTAAGGAGTTAACGGACCACCCAAATGCATTATTTTCAAGTGTTTACGATAATTATGATGCACTTTGCGAACTCTCTTATTTGAAATTTTTATCTAACCAATTTTCTGATATAGCATACTGTGAACCCCTCTATTTAAAGGAATTTTTTAATGGATGACTACTACATTCAGCCAGTTTTCTGATATTTTAACATTACTAAAAAAAAATAAATATTTATTTGCGTATATTTGTATTACAATTTATTATTCAAGCATTCTAAAACTTTTTCCTATGACGGTAGAAACTCTTTCAAATGAGCAGTTAACCGTGTCTGCGACAGAAACTCCAGATACATTAAAGATTAATTATCACAACCTTAAGAAAGCAGCGTTGGTCTTGAGAGCTTTAAACCACAAGCTAAGACAGCAAATTTTGACTCTAATAGAAACAGAGAAAAAAATTACTGTAACAGAAATTTATGTACGCCTTCGTTTAGAACAATCTGTAGCTTCTCAACACCTTGCAATTTTACGCAGAGCAGGAATCGTTACCACTCAGCGGGATGGCAAATTCATTTATTACACAGTTAATTACAAAAGAATTGAAGAGATTAATGGCGTAATTGAAGATTTGGTATCATAAATCTATCAAGCACATTTTATTTTAAAAAAGCGATTGTTTAGCAATCGCTTTTTTTATTTTTGCACCTGATAACAAAAATTTCATATGCATATTCAACAAATTTATACGCCTTGTTTAAGCGAAGCTGCCTATTATATTGAAAGTAATGGGGAAGCTGCTATCATCGACCCTTTGAGAGATATAGATACTTATCTGGAGCTTGCCAAAACAAATAATTCAAAAATTAAATACATTTTTGAAACACATTTCCATGCAGATTTTGTGAGTGGGCATATTGACCTAAGTAAAGCCACAGGAGCACCGATTATTTTTGGCCCGGGAGCGCAAACAAGTTTCAAAGTACACAATGCTTTAGACGGTGAAGTGTTTAAACTAGGAGATATTTCTATCGAGGTTTTACACACACCTGGGCATACCATTGAAAGTTCCTGCTATTTACTAAAAGACGAACAAGACAGGCCACACGCCATTTTTAGCGGCGACACCATTTTTGTTGGTGATGTTGGCAGGCCTGATCTAAGTAGTGGAAATTTGAGCAGTGAAGAATTAGCAGGCATTATGTATGAAACCATTCAAAACAAAATTTTGCCTTTAGCTGATGATGTTATAATCTATCCTGCTCATGGCCCGGGCAGCAGTTGCGGAAAGAATCTTGGCCCCAATACCAGCAGTACCATTGGTGAAGAGCGCAACAACAATTATGCATTAAAACCTCAAACAAAAGAGGAGTTTATCCATGCTGTCACCAGTGGACTAACCGCTGCCCCTAGGTATTTTGCTATAAATGCCCAGATTAATCAAAAAGGATATACTGCTATTGATAGTGTAATAGAAAAGGGAATGAAGCAATTTGATCTTAAAGCTTTTAAAGAAAAAATAAAGGAAGATATTGTTTTACTGGATACCCGCAAAGCAAATGAATTTGCAGAAGGGTTTATACCAGGGTCAATATTTATTGGTCTAGAAGGCCGTTTTGCAGAATGGGCAGGCAGCTTGCTTCCATTTGACAAATCAATAATTTTGGTCACGCCTGAAGGACTTGAAAAAGAAACGATCACAAGACTAAGCCGGGTTGGATTTGATAAAATGGAAGGTTTCCTAAAAGGCGGATTTGATACATGGAAAAATGCTGGAGAAAAAATTGATTTGATTATTGAGGTAGAAGCTGATGAATTAATGATGGATATTCCATTTGATCCAAACTTAACTATTGTTGATGTTCGAAGGGAAACAGAATTTGCAGAAGGACATCTGCCCGATGCACTTAACCTTCCATTAAGCGACATGACAGACATTGCAGAACTTGCTCAGTTTGAAGACAACCAAAACCTTTATGTACACTGTGCAGGGGGTTATCGAAGTGTTATTGCTGCATCATTATTAAAACGTCAAGGAGTACATAATCTTAGAAATATAAAAGGAGGTTGGGCAAAAATAAAAGAACAGGAAAAAGTTAAGATTGTTAAGGATGTAAGCGTATTAAACTGATATTTATAATTTTACCAAGCCGTGTTTTACTGCATGTAATGTCAGTCCGACGCGGCTTTTTATATGTAGTTTATCAAATAATACATTTCTATATCCATCAATTGTTTTTGGGCTTAAAAACATCTGTTTAGCCATTTTATTATAAGTTAAATCTGAGCAAGTAAGCTTAATAAAAGTTTTCCGCAATTACCTTTTTCGGTTACATTACATCAGGTGCTGACGTAATATCAATCCACTTTTCTTTATATTCTGCTTTATAAGGCCATTTCCACCTCCTGTGACTCCATAAATAATTATCAGGATTCAATCGAATGGTTTTTTCTAGAAAGTCTCTGTATAACAAGGTCAACTTACCTTCTTCAAGACTAGCACCATGCTCGGTTATTACTTCAGTGTCAAAACGATAATAACCGCGTTTCAATTTCACAAACCTTATGAATACAACAGCTGTATTATTTTTACGGGCACCTTTGTCTGGACCAGTAACAAAAGGTGCGGGCCTATTAAAAAAATTAAGCCAGTAAGACACTGCAGGAACACCGGGATTCTGATCTGCGGCTAATCCTATGGTGTACTGCTCCTTAAAACACGCATGAGCCCTGTTTTTAAATTCCTGCGCTGCAATTAAAACTGTTTTCTCCTTATTCCGCAGTTTATAAAATATCCGATCCAGCGCTTTATTATTAATGCGCATGTAAACACCAATCCAAGGAACAGATACTTGTGTTGCCACAGCCCAATTGGCATATTCCCAGTTCATTTGATGACCACTATGAATCTGTACATTTTTACCCTTGTCAATTAAATTTTTTATTGCTGTGAAATCCATCGTAGCTCTTTTGGCAAATTTTTTTTCAGAAATACTTAAGAGCTTAATAGCCTCTAAAAATGTATCAAGAAAATTTTTGTAAAATTTCTTAGCAATAAGAATTTTTTCTTCTTTTGTTTTCTCAGGGAATGCAATATCAAGATTAGAGAAGACTACCTTTTTCCTATATCCAACTATATAATAGATAATAAAAAAGATACAATCACTGATACCATATAAAATAAAAAAAGGCAGTAAGGATATGGTATATAGTAACCCGTATATGATATAATACATGTGTTTAATTAATGTGCTTAAATATAAAATTATAATTAGTGAACATTGTTTCTACAGGATAGTATTCTGCAAAATTTTACTTCTTTGTAAATGATCTGTGTTATAATGCAACCCCCTGCTTTCCTTGCGAAGTTCGGCACATTTTACAATCAGGTAGCCAACAGTTATCATATTTCTTAATTCACAAAGTTGTGGAGAGAGTTCTGTTTTTTCATACAATTGCTCTGTTTCTTCATGAAGCAAATCTAACCTCCTGTTTGCCCTTTGTAACCGTTTATCATTACGAACAATCCCAACATAATCACTCATTAATAATTTCAACTCTTTTAAGCTTTGTGTTATCAGAATCATTTCTCCAGGGGCTGTAGTACCTTCAGCATTCCAGTCGGGGAAAGCTCTTTCCCCATTTACAGGAGGAATGGTGCGAGCATCAGTATTAAAAACAGCATCCTTGTAAGCTCTATGAGCAAACACCATTGCCTCCAGTAATGAGTTACTGGCAAGCCTGTTGGCTCCATGCAAGCCTGTACTAGCACATTCGCCTGCAGCATAGAGATTATGAATAGAAGTACGGCCCCATTCATCTGTTTTAACTCCTCCGCAACTGTAATGGGCAGCAGGTGAAACAGGTATCATATCTTTTGATACATCTATACCAATTCCAAGACATTTTGCATGTATATTAGGAAAATGCTCCATGAATTTTTGTTGATCCATATGCGTGCAATCCAGGTACACATGCTCCGTACCATTTATCTTCATTTCATTATCAATTGCTCTTGCTACAATATCCCTTGGAGCAAGGTCTTTGCGGCTATCATATCTTTCCATGAATGCTTCGCCATTTACATTACGAAGTATACCCCCATCTCCTCTTACAGCTTCTGTAATAAGAAATGAGTGCCCTCTTAGACCCGGTTCATACAACGCAGTTGGATGAAACTGAATAAACTCCATATTTTCTATACGCCCTTTTGCTCTGTATACCATTGCTACGCCATCGCCTGTGGCAATTGCAGGATTGGTTGTACTTCTGTACACCTGTCCATTACCACCCGCAGCAAGCATGGTAATATTTGCAATAATCTTTTCTATTTTTTTTGTCGTAAGATTCAATATATACACCCCATAACACTCAATATCGGGTGTAGATTTGGTAACCAGGTATCCAAGATGATGCTGTGTAATAATATCCACGACAAAACAATGGCTGATCAATTCTATATTTTTACATTTTTTTATAGCATCTAATAAAGCTCTTTCCATCTCAGCTCCTGTAACATCTTTGTGATGTAGAATCCGGCTTTCGCTATGTCCGCCTTCTTTACCCAATTTGTAATCACCATCAGGATCTTTATCGAAATGAGCTCCCCATTCAATTAATTCATTTATCCGATCCACACCTTCCTTTACAACAATTTCTACAACTTTTTTATTGCACAACCCATCCCCCGCCACAAGTGTATCTTCAATATGTTTGGAAAAACTGTCGTTATCAAAATCCATTACACCCGCTATACCTCCTTGGGCATACTTGGTATTGGTTTCATCGCTTTGCGTTTTGGTAAGAATGGTTACTTTTTTACCGGGGCACTCCTGAGCTACTTTTAATGCGTACGTGAGCCCAGCAATACCAGAGCCAATAACTAAAAAATCTGTTTGCATATTCTTATATAAATTATCGATAAAAAAGCGGCACATCAAAAATTAAAATGCTGCCTTTCTAATTATCACCTTTTCTACAACGAAGCTTCAACCCAAACATCATTTTCCTTAAGTAGTTTGATCAGTTCTTCTACCGCTCCCTCACTATCAATATTTTTTTTCATCACTTCCTTTCCACGATACAATGTTATTTTACCTGGCCCGCTACCAACATATCCAAAATCGGCATCTGCCATTTCTCCCGGACCATTTACAATACAACCCATAATGGCAATCTTTAAGCCTTTTAAATGATTGGTCACATTCCGAATTCTGGCGGTTGTTTCCTGCAGATCAAACAAAGTGCGCCCACAACTTGGGCAACTGATATATTCTGTTTTGGAAATACGGGTACGAACTGCTTGTAAAATCGAAAAAGAAGTATTGTTTAAAAACTGGTGATTGTTTTTTGTGAGTAGATAAGTTCTTCCGCTTACTTGTTGATCTGTCATTTGAGAGGGGTCATTCATAAGCCATACCCCATCGCCCATCCCATCTAAAAACAAGGCACCTGCACCAATACTAAAATGTATTAATTGCTCATCTACATTATTGTGTTTGCTTTCAACAGCAATTATTACCGGACAATTAATTCCCTTGCTCATTAATCCCGCTATAAAAGAACGCAGTTGTTGCATTGCATTTTTTGCAGTTGAATAAATGCACAATACTACAGTTGGGTTATTATCTATTTGGTCCAGCAATTCGCTATTATCATCTGTGACATTGAGCGAAATAAAATTTATTTTTTCTGAAAAGGATTCTGCCGAACGAAAATTATTTTTATCAAATAATGGATAATATTTTTCGGGTTCATCGGTTGTAATCCATGTTTGATAATCACAAATCACCTGCAGCGTACCCGGCAAATTAAAATCTACAATTTTATCAGAAGTATAAATATAGTCTGCAGCTGCTTCTGCTATATTCCACTTATCGGTAGCCTCATTATAAGTATATCCGATGGCTTGCAAATCTGAATGATTGATATGCTTTTGCAACATAAAATCGGCAATCACTACAGGCACATTCTTTCCTCCGGTATTTAAAACTGCATTTGTATATCTTCTCTTATATTCGAATGGATTATATGGAAGTTTATCGGCAAATTCTAATTCATTTGTTTGTATCTTTTGGTCATTGTATCTTTTTACTAAATCCTTGCATACTGGAATTTCAAATTCCGGATCTTCGGTTAGACTCACTCTGATCGTATCCCCGATTCCATCTTCCAGCAATGCTCCAATCCCAATAGCCGATTTAATCCTGCCATCCTCTCCATCTCCTGCTTCTGTAACACCCAGATGCAAAGGATAGCATTCGCCAAACTCCGTTTGCATATGATCAATCAATAAACGGTAAGCCTGCACCATTACTAATGGGTTACTACTTTTCATACTAAGTATTATATTATGAAAATCTTCGCCACGAGCTATTCGCAAAAACTCCATTGCGCTTTCAACCATACCAATAGCAGTATCTCCATATCTGCTCATTATACGATCACTCAAACTGCCATGATTGGTTCCAATCCGCATGGCTGTTCCATATTCCTTACAAATTAGAACCAATGGAGTAAAACGTTCCCTTATTCTTTCGATTTCTTCAGTGTACTCATCATTGGTATATTCTATTTGCTCAAATTTTTTCTTATCAACATAGTTACCGGGGTTTACTCTTACTTTTTCTACAATCCTTGCAGCAATTTCTGCAGCATTTGGAGTAAAATGTATATCTGCAACCAAAGGTGTGGTATACCCTCTTTTATACAATTCATTTTTGATTATCTGCAAATTTTCAGCTTCGTTTTTTGATGGAGCTGTAATACGTACCATTTCTGCTCCTGCCTCTATACAACGAATGCATTGTTCTACTGTTGCCAATGTATCCATAGTGTCTGTAGTGGTCATAGTTTGCACCCTAACAGGATGATTGGCGCCTATTAAAAGGTTGCCCACTTTAACTTCCCTAGTAACGAGGCGGTTATATTCCGATAATGATTCACAATAAAATTGCATAGAAAAGTATAGATATTTTAAAATTGAGCTTTACGCAAATGTAAGAAAGAATGGAGTGGCTTTATAAAATGAATGACTTAACCAAGTGGTCTCTATAACAAATAAGAACTCAAAAAGGTTGAAGAATTACTTACCAGTCTTTTTCAGGTTTATTGGGAGCAGATACATTAACTTTTCTTAATTTATCCTGCAGATTTTTTTCTTTTTGCATTAATGCTTTCAACTTCTCTTCGGCTTCCTTTTTAGTTATACGGGATTGCTGGGGTTTTGGCTGCTGCTGATCTTTATTTTTCTGCTTTTCTGAATCATTATTTTTTTTATTTTTTTCGTTTTCTTTCTTCTCTTGTTCTTGTTGCTTTTTTTGCTGCTGTAACGCTTTTTGCAGGTTTTGCCTTGCATCTTCATTGACAGGATCAAGTTTTAAAGCATTTTTATATGCTTCAATACACTCCGACAATTTTTTATTGTTTTGTAATACTACCCCTTTGTTGAAATAAGCATTGCTTTTTTCAACAGGTTTGGCAAGCTGAATAATTGCTTTGTCATAAGCAACTATTGCATCTTCAATTTTTTCAGATTTATAAAGTGCATTGCCAAGATTATATTGTGCTGTCGCATTTGTAGGGTTTTTTTCTGCCACTTTGGAATAAGCATTTGCAGCAGCGGGATAATCTGCTTTTTTGTAAGCATCATTACCAACCTTAATAATGGCTTTTTCCCCTTGCCCAAAAACTGTTAATACTGAAATTGAAAGCAAAAATGTTACTGCAACTTTTGCTTTTATGGTCTTACTTTTTTTTATTTCAGACATTAATAATTCTATTAGTAAAAACAGCATTGCCAAGACAAGAAAAATCTGGTAAAAACTTTTATAATTTACCAAAGAATCCTCTGTTACAGTTCGTTGATCCATCGTAGCCAATTGTGCGGTCAATGTTGCTACGACTTCCTCTGTATTGGTATAAAGCTGGTAACTACCGTTACCTTTTTTTGCCACGCTGCGCAGCTCATCTTCATTTAATTTTGAAATAACAGTATTGCCTTCCCCATCTGTTTTCATTTGCCCCGTTGCCAAATCTGTAATAGGAGCCCCTCCGGGAGAACCAATTCCAACAGTATAAACTACCACTCCTTCCTGAGCCATCTGTTGGGCAACATCTACAGCATTCTCGTCGTGATCTTCTCCATCACTTATTAATACTACAGCCTTATACTTTTTCTCCTTTGCATTAAAGGAAGCGAAACACATTTTTAATGCATCGGCTATAACCGTTCCCTGTGTAGGAACAGATTCTGTTGTTGCTGAAGAAAGATACATTTTTGCTGCAGCAAGATCGCCTGTAAGCGGCATTTGTAGATAAGCTTTGCCGGCAAAAATCACAATACCAATTCTGTTGTTTCCAAGTCTATCTATCAACTTGCTCAGCATTTGTTTGGACCTATCCAGCCGGGTAGGTTTTATATCTTCTGCTAGCATACTTTTACTCACATCCAATGCAATCATTACATCAATCCCATTTCGGTTTATTTTTTCGGAACCGGAAGGCAAACGAAGATTTGCCAATGCGAGAATAAGTAACAACATCGCAATTGTAACCAATAAAAATTTTTTAATAAAAGATCGGGAATTATACTGTCCCAATAACTGAGCTATCAGTTCCGGTTCACCTATTTTTCTTATACTGTTTTTTTTCTTTTTTCGAGCATACCAAAACATAAAAGACATCACCGGAATAATTACCAGTAATATTAATAATGGGATGTATTGAAATTGAGGCATAGATTATTGCTGTAATGTATTCATTTATGCAGCAAATGATGTTAAAAAAAGAATAAGAGATTACATTCTACCTTGTAAAAAACCCAAATCTTTCAGAATATCTTTGGTAATATTTAGTCTTACAGATTTCATGTCTATTGCAAGATCTGGTGATTTTACCAAGGTAACAAAGAAATATACATGCCTGTTTTCTTCTATCCAGCCTGCAACCCAGCCGACATTGTTTTTTTTCTCATCGAAACCCCAGCCGGTTTTATAACTTAATTTGTAGAGTGTGTTTTCTTCCTGCAACATCATATCTCTAACCTGCTGCTGAACTGAATTTCTAAAAGGTAACTGATCAAAATATAACTTTTTCAAAAATCCCAATTGTTCATCTGCAGAAATCTTCAACTGATTATTAAGCCAGAAAGAATCTACCGCACCTTCTATATTTTTATTGCCATATGACAAAGAATCAATCCAATGTTTCATCGTATCCTTTCCTATTCGCCTGGCCACTTCCTGAAAATAGGGAACACTGCTTACCTTAAATGCTTCTGTCAATGTTAGATCTTTATTCCACTCTTGATTTGTTCTGGAAATTCCATCCCATTTGATTACCATTTTTTCGTCTGTAATAATACCTGTTTGTAATCCAATAAGCGCATTAGCAATTTTAAAAGTTGATGCAGGAGTTAATCTCATTGTATCCAACCCCATATTATAGACAGTAATTTTGCCATCTGTATTATTTAGCATAGTAAAACATCCATCTACATTTTTGGCGTCAAAATATTTTTTAAGATCGTTATCAATCTTAGCTTTATTAACAGAGCAGGAATTAATAAACACTAGACAACCTGCGAGCAGCAATAAGTTATTCTTAACTGAAAATATGTTTTTAAAAAAAGGATTTTTCATAATACAATGTGTTTATAAATTCTTTTAAGAATTAGTTTTTTTCATATGTTGTGCAGTAGCATCCAGCGCTTCATAAAATTCCTCACCAAATTTCCGAACCAGTGGCTCTTTTAAAAATTGGTATACAGGTACCTTTAATTTTTCCCCTAATGAACAGGCTGCTTTACAATGATCTTCTCTTGGATGGTAATTGGCAAACTCAGTAATGCCATCATTACTCTTTTTTACTATCACAGGAAAAAGGTGACAACTAATTGGTTTTTTCCACTTAACCTTTCCATCCAGGTATGCCTGTTCTATTCCACACTTCACAATTCCTTTTTCATCTTTGATGCCGTATACACAGATAGCTCCATTTATTGTTGGGGTTACCCAACCAAATTCTTTATCAAAAACATATCGTCCTTGCCTGTTAATTTCGTTTATGCTTTCCTGTTCTAAATAAGGAAGCACTTGGTCAAATACTTCATCGATTCTTTTAAGTTCTGTATTATCTAGCGGTGCTCCGGCATCTCCGTCTACACAACAGGCACCTTTGCAGGAATTTAAATCACATACAAATGCTTCATTAATTATTTCTTCGCTCAGCAGAACATGGTCTATTACTATCATGAATGCAAAAATACAACATACTCGTTCACCTGAGCCGGGTTTTAGATGCTAATAAGAGGATTATTTATTTTTCCATTTAAAAGTATTGATCAGGTGATCAATATCTACCTGTAAAAAATCCTGCACAGGCCTAAGTGAATCGACATTGGGTGTCGTATCAAAATATAGGGCCCCTCTTAAAAAATGCCTAGTAGTATCGCTCATAAAAAACTGGCGTGCGGTGGCTGCATTCCCCCCAACCCTAAAAAAAATACCCGTAATATTGTTTTGAGTATTAAACAAACTGTCTTTAATAGATGATGCCACAGATTCATTTTTGTTGGTAAGATTAAAAGCATCGTTTACCATTCTATCAAAATAATTAATGCCCGAAGAATCTCTGTAAGTGCCATCAGCCTGTTTTATTTTATAAGTTGCACTTCCTCCAATAATCTTATAACTTAAAAAAATTCGGGCGTTAAACTGAGGAAAATCAATATTGCGCCAAAAAGGATTTTCTGGAGTACTGTCGAAAAAAGTACTATCCTTTACAATATTGGCATAGACAGGATATTCAAAGCTGTATGGGATATCCTCCTCGTCAAAAAGCACATATTTTCTTTCCGGAAAATCTATCTTAAAATACCCCTTCTTTTTGGATGTATAAGTACTGTTACAGTCAATAAAAAATACTACTGTAAACAGAAATAAGATCAATATTCCGATTTTTCTAACCATTTGAATCATCTTAAGTTTCCTCCGGAATTGTACTTGATTTTTTAATTATAATTTTTACTTTATCAATTCTGTTTTTATTTATTTCTAAAGGCACAAATGTAAAATCACCACTTACAAAACTGGTATTGGCCTGTGGAAACTCCCCTGCTATTTCAAGGACCAATCCTGCTACCGAATCACTGTCACCTCTAATCCCGTCAAAAGTATCTATTGGAAGTTTCATCGACTTACAAGCATCATTGATCATAAATTTCCCTTCAAAAATATAATTATAATCATCTATTTTTTTATTCACGCTTTCTTCATCATCAAATTCATCTTCAATCTCTCCGATAATTTCTTCCATAATATCTTCAAGGGTTGCTATTCCCGATGTACCACCAAACTCATCCACTATTATAGCAAAATGCATTCTTTTTACTCTAAACTCTTGCAACAAATCGTCGATAAGTTTTTGTTCATGTACAAAATATGGAGTCCGTATAAGCGTATGCCAGTCGAAATCATCAGGCTGATGAAGATATGGCAATAAGTCTTTTGTCTGCAACATGCCTGCAATGTCATCCAAGCTACCCTTGTAAACTGGCAAACGGGAATAATGTAGTTCGGAAACCTTTTTCATCACATCTGCAAAACTGCTGTTGTATTCAATACCGCTTACATCCATTCTAGTTCTCATAATTTGCTTAACCTCAGTATCACCGAACTTACGGATGCCTTTTAATATTTGTTTTTCTTCAACAGTCGCTTCATGCTCGGGTAGGAGATCTATCGCATAGTCAAGGCTACTGTTATCCATAGCCATAGTAGTTTCTGTACTAATTTTTTTGCTAATATTCTCTGTAACCTTTACTATTCGTTTGCTTAGCGCATAAAAAACGCTATTAAATATCTCTATTGTTAATGATGATGTTGCCGCAAACCAAACTTTATGATGAGCAGCCCAAACTTTTGGCAATACCTCTGCAAACAAAACCAACAAAAATGAAATAATCAGAATTTTGATAAACAATAACATCCCAACAGTTAAAGCTAGCTGCTCCATCCAGTTATCGAGTAAAAAATTAGTTACAAGTATTGCCCCAAGATTTACAAAAACATTTGCTATCAACATTGAGGCCTGTAATGTTTTGGGCTGTTCAAGTAAGGTAACAATTCTACGAAAGGAGGGTTGTTGTTTTGTTTTTAAAGCATTAATATCTTTTACACTAAGCGAAAAAAAAGCTACTTCGCTACCTGCAATTAGAAAAGAAAGAATATATAAAAATGCTGCAAAAAAAAGCAAGAGCACAGTCGCTGCCGGTGTTAGTATTGATAACAAATTAATGAAAATAAGTTGTACTGTTACCTGAGCCGAATGATAGTCCAAAATGATTTTTTTTAGTGTGCAATTTTGTCTGCCAATAGCGAGACATTTTTATGAAAATTATTAAAATGGTAAGCGTTCGTCACCATTTTCATCTGTAGTTGGTGGAATGTCTGCATCCGAAGGACCAAGTATATCTAATTGATCGAAACCCTGCATTGGCTGCCCTCCCTCATTTCTTTTATCAAGCATTATCATATTGTCTCCTACAATTTCAGTTGCAAATTTTTTATTGCCATCTTTGTCTTCCCAACTGCGGGTCTTTAATCTTCCTTCTATGTAAACAAGGCTTCCTCTATGAAGGTATTTTTGGGCCAGCTCTGCCAATCCCCTCCACAAAACAACGGTATGCCATTCTGTTTGCGAAATCAGTTTCCCACTTCTGTCTTTATAAGTTTCCGTAGTTGCTAATGAAAATTTTGCGACAGCAATATTTCCTTCCAGAAATTGTATATCCGGATCTTTTCCTAAGTTACCGATCAACATTACTCTGTTTACCCCTCTCATAATGATTGTATTTTGTATTTGCTTAATGGTCCCTATTGCACTTACAACAAATTTAAAGATACAAATTTTATATTTCAAACATAAGTTACTAAAATTGCTTGCTCCAAAATTCCTGTTCCATATAACCATTAATTAATCTTGGGAAAGCCAGTTTTAATAAGTCGTCTTTATCAGCAAATCCCATGCCCTCCGGAATTATTTTTCTACTCATTTTTATATGAATAAAAACAGCATGAACGGTTTGGTGTGTTAATTGCTGCTTAAATGAATCTGAAATATGAATGATTTTATATTTCAGATTCTCTAATTCTTTAATTGCTAAAGTTTGATCTATCTGTTCCGGAGACAAATAACTTTCGGTTTCTAATAATATAAACTCATGCAGATTTTGCCAGATATCCTTATTCAAACGCTTTTTAACTAGTATTTTATTGCCGTATTCTGCTACGATATAATAAAACCATCGATGTTTTTTTGCAATTTTTTTTCCTTTTACAGGAAGCGCATTCACCGTACCGTTTTTAAGGGACAGGCAGCTTTTCTGTAGGAAACAATCACTGCAAAGTGGTAGTTGAGGCTTACAAACAGTAGCTCCAAAATCCATAATTGCCTGATTGTATAATGCGGAAGCACCCTGATCAAGAGCCTCCAAAGCCAATTCATTAAAAAACTGTTTCCCTTTGGTGCTATCGATGGCAAAATCTATGTTAAAATATCTTGACAAAACTCTGTTTACATTACCATCTACCACAGCATAAGGTAAATCAAAAGCAAAAGACGCAATTGCCGCGGCGGTGTATGGACCTACCCCTTTTAATTCTAAAATACTTTGATATGTATTGGGAAATTTACCTTTTTTTTCTCCTGCAATTGTCCTTGCTGCAGAAAGCAGGTTTTTACATCGACTGTAATAACCAAGTCCTTCCCAAAGTTTATAAACTTCATTATCAGAAGCGTCAGCCAATTTTTTTACCGTTGGATAAGCTTTTAAAAACCTTAAGTAATAATCCAAGCCCTGTTCAACCCTTGTTTGTTGAAGTATAACTTCACTTAGCCAAATTTTATATGGATCCTTTTCTCCTTTCCAGGGCATCTCCCTTTTGTTGTATTTTTTATGCCACAACATCAAAAGTTGGGTAAATTTTTCTGTGGCAGAGTCCTTTTTCATAAATATATAAATAACTTATGTGCAAACCTATTGATTATCATCACCTTATTTTGTTTTTTAAAAAAAATAGCTTACCTTAACACTTTAAACTTAATAATATGAGAAAGGCAGACTTAATTAGTAAGATTTCCGACAAAACCGGAATCCCAAAAGTAGATGTTTTGGTAACATTAGAAACAATGTTTAAAGAAATAAAATCTACCTTATCTAATGGTGAAAACCTT